>JAZDPI010000197.1:0-6348 GCA_043797775.1 Candidatus Eiseniibacteriota bacterium | reverse complement strand
CCGCGACGTTACTGGCGGCGACACACGCGGCCTCCTCCTCCGCTTCCGAGTTCACCAAGCCCCACAGCTCGACGACCCCGTCCGTGTAGAGGGCCAAAACGTCGCCGCTGCCGAGACTTATGGGCCTTTCCTCGTAGGCCGAGTCCGGAAGGATTCCCAGGATTGTCCCTCCCTCGCTCAGAAGCTCCATGCCGCCGCCACTCCTCAGTAGTATCGGCGGATTGTGGCCGGCGTTGGAAAACGTGAGGACCTTGTTCTTGGTGTCCAAGACGCCGTAGAACGCGGTCACGAATCTTCCGGTCTCAGTACTCTCGTAGAGAAGGGCGTTTGTCTTGCGGAATATCGTTCTGATGGCGTAGTTGTTTCTTATCTCGGCCCTCAGGCTGGCTCTGAAGCTGGCCATTATCAAGGACGCGGGGATTCCTTTGCCGGAAACGTCCGCGATCGCGACGCCCATCTGGTTCTCCACTATCCTGATGAAGTCGTAGTAATCCCCCCCGACCTCTTCAAAAGGTATGTTCACGCCGCAGATGTCGAATCCCTCGATCAGCGGACATTCGGAGGGAAGAAAGCTGGCCTGAATCTGGCGGGCGATCTTAAGCTCCTCTTCGATCCTGCGCTTCTCCTCCAACTCATCGTTGAGGCGGGCCCTCTCTATCATCAACGCGACCTGGTTGGCGAACGCCATCAGGAGCTCGAGGTGTTCTTCCGTGAAAGCGTTGACCCTATCGCTCTCGATGTTGAAAGCGCCTATCACTTTGTCCGCGGCGATGAGAAGCGCCACCATCTCGGAACGCGTGCCCTCCCGGGCCTTGACGTACCTTGAGTCCAGAGAAGTGTCGGGAACGATGGCGCCGGTCTTGTGCTTGATCGCCCAACCCACGAGGCCCTGTCCGACCTTGAGCCTGACGCGCTCGACGAACTCCGGCGTGTAGCCTCGTGTCACGAGATAGTTGATTTCCGATGCTCCGGGGCCGACCAACACTATGCCGGCCGCGTCGTACTTCAGGACATTCCGAAGAGCATCGAGGATGGAATTGAGGACGCCCCGGGTGTCGAGGGAGGACCCCACGGCGCTTCCGACCTCGTAGAGCATGTCCCATTCGAGGAAACTCTTGCGCAACTCGTTCTTGAAATGAAAGAGCCTCACTCCGAGTGAGACAGGCGCTGCGAAGGTCTCCGCCAATCTGACGTCTTCGTCGGAGAACCCCTCGGTGTTCTGGCTGTTGAACACACACAGGGTGCCTACGGGCCCGTCGCCCCCTCTCAACGGGATGGCGAGAGCGCTCTGTAGCTCGATCTTGAGAAGTGCGGCCAGGTCGCTGTTTGAAGCGTCGGCGAGCGTCGTCCGTCCGGCCCTCACCGGTTCAGGCGCTCCCGAGGCGGACGCCAGGAAACCCTGACCGGCGGGGAGCTTCCCGGTCAGATACGCCGCGTCGTTGTCGCCGGGACTCACGAAGGCGGACACGGCGGAGCGCTGCTTGTCCGGGAGAAAGACGGCAGAGGCATGAGAGCGGAATCCCTCCCTGGACGTCAGAAGGATGGTCGTCATGAGTTGCTCGAAGGACGGCGCGGAATTCAGCCTTTCCGCAAGTCCAGCTATTGTCCGAGCCGTTTCTTTCGGCGTCACCGGAAGATTCCTGCTCAAGTCTCCTCCCTTCACGGGGAAAAAAACACGGCGGAGTGGGTACGTGAAGGGCAATCTATCACGCCCGCCACCGGGAGTCAAACGCTCACTGTGCACACGTGTCGCGCCGCTGTGCGGCCTCTGTGGGAGAGGAGAGGTCGAGACGCTCGATGCGGCATTTGCTCAGTATGATGTGGAGCCTCTGTGGGGCACAAGGAGTTGCTTGCGAATGATTGTGAGAAACGGAAAGGCGGTGAGTTCATTAGCACGTCACACTTTTGGTTAATCTTTTCTCTTGACATTCCTTCGCGCCTGGCTAATAATTGTTATGGTAGCTGTGAACGGTTTATCTCGTCCGTACTTTCAACGCTGTAGACCTCGCAACGGGTTCTGACCGCGATTGCTCGTTCTTGAGACGCAAACAGCTGTGGCATCGACGCGGAACTTGACGGACATTCGGGTGTAGGAACTGTACGGGTCGAAAGACCGTTTGCGTGGCCGCGCGCAAGACGCGAATGCTCTTTGACTATCAGGTAGATTGCTCGGGTTTTCCGGGCGGACGTCGTTGAAGTTGTCAGCCTCTCCCGTCAGCAGCCCTCGGGTCCGGGAGACAAGCTGCCAAAAAAACAGACCTACCAAAAAATCCGCATCTTGCCTGTCAGCACGGCAGCAGAGCTGACTCTGAAGCGGCGTCCCCCTGAAAACCCTTTTTGTTTCCCGCCTAGCCCTGCTTTCTCCAGAAATCCCCTTTTCGTTGACATTTTCGTGAACGGCCGAGTATATTCGGAAGGAGATGTGTTCCGGACTCTCTAGGAGCCATCTCGAGGCAGCGCCCGTGTGGTACTCCGTGCGGCGTGGCAAGCGGTTTTGGGAAGGAGCAGAAAAAGTGTCGATTGAGGACCTGATAACAGTAGCGGGAGGGGAGAAGGAAGCGGACCTCGTTCTGAAGAACGGAGCCCTAGTGAACGTTTTCAGCGGCGAGATATACAAGGCAGACGTTGCGATTCACGGGAAACAGGTCGCCGGCGTCGGGTCGTATTCAGGCCGGGAGATTGTTGACGTCCACGGGCAGTATGTCTGCCCCGGCTTCATCGACGGCCACGTCCACATAGAGAGCTCCATGGTTTCCGTCCCCGAGTTCGCGAGAGTGGTTGTGCCCCTGGGTACGACCACCGCCGTCGCGGATCCTCACGAGATCGCGAACGTGATGGGGTCGGAAGGCATACTGTTCACGCTGAAGGCGAGTAAGTATAATCCTCTCAACGTCTTTGTCATGCTTCCTTCATGTGTTCCTTCAACAGATCTTGAGACCGCCGGAGCCGAGCTCAAGGCGGTCGATTTGTTCCCCTTCCTTTCCGACAAGTGGGTGCTCGGGTTGGGAGAGATGATGAACTACCCCGGCGTCATTGCTCGAAGCGGCGACGTGATGGACATGATAAAGATTGCGAGTGGAAAGCGAATCGACGGCCACGCGCCCGGTGTGACCGGCATGAGGTTAAACGCTTACGCCGCCGGAGGTATACAGTCCGATCACGAATCTGTCAGCGTCGAGGAGGCCCGCGAAAAGCTCCGTGTGGGCTTCCACATAATGCTGAGGGAGGGCTCGGCGAGCCGGAATCTCCTGGATCTGCTGCCGCTCGTGACCGAGAGGAACGCCGACAGGTTCTTCTTCGTGACTGACGACAAGCATCCCGGAGATCTGCTGAGTGAGGGGCACGTCAACCACATGCTGAAGCTGGCGATTGGCCGGGGCGTTGAGCCGGCCCTCGCGGTCAAGATGGCCACCCTGAACGCGGCAGAATACTACGGTCTCGAGAAGGTGGGGGCCGTGGCGCCCGGGTATTTCGCAGACATAGCCGTCATCGAGGACTTTCGGAACTGCAGACCCACGCTGGTGTTGAAGAACGGCGTCGTGGTTGCCAGAGACGGCGAACCGGTCTACGAGCTCAAGGACAAGTACAGATTCCCGATCAGGAGCTCCGTCAACGTCAAGTCCATGTCTTTGGACGACTTTGCCATCCCCGCCCGCGAGGGGGAGGCCAACGTTATTGGCCTGGTTCCGGGCCAGATCACAACCGAATGGCTGCGATGCAAGCCAAAGGTGAGACGCGGACGCGTTGTTTCGGACACTTCCGCCGACGTGCTCAAGCTGGCCGTTGTCGAGAGGCATCACGCGTCCGGCAACACGGGATTGGGTTTGGTCAAGGGGTTCGGCCTCAAGAGAGGGGCCTTTGCCTCCAGCATCGCCCACGACTCGCACAACATCATCATCGTGGGAGCCGACGACGCGGACATGCTCTGCTGTGTTTCCCGGGTGGTCGATATGCAGGGCGGCTTGTGCGTGAGCAGCGGTGGTACCGTGGTGGAGTCTCTGCCTCTTCCGATCGCCGGCTTGATGAGCGAGGGCTCTATGCACTTCGTGCGAGAGAAGCTCGAGAAGCTGAACGCGGCTTTGAAGGAGCTGGGAATAGAGGTGGCCGACCCGTTCATGACCGTGTCTTTTCTCGCGCTTCCCGTTATTCCCAAGCTCAAGCTCACGGATAAAGGGCTTGTCGACGCAGAGAGAATCAGGTTGATAGACCTGTTTGCCACGCCCGTCTAGTAGTGGAGGCGCATCCGTCGAGTGGAATTTTTTCTTGAAAGCTAGAGCAATGTGAGCATATGCTGGCTTCAGACGCTCGTTCATACCAGAACGGGAGGGGGTGAGCGTTTTGACGGAAGAGAAGATAGGCGTTGTGGAACACTACTTCGACAAGATCGGTGTGGCCGCCATCAAGCTGACCGGCGGCTTCCTGTCCGTGGGCGACAAGATCCACATCAAGGGACACACGACTGACGTCGAGCAGTCAATCGACTCCATACAGATAGAGCACAGCTCCGTGCCCAAGGCAGAGAAGGGCGCCGACATTGGCGTGAAGGTGAAGGACAAGGTGAGGCAACACGACGAGGTGTTCAAAGTGACTGAGTGACGCGCCTTGGGAGCAGGCTGATCTGCCGAGCGGCCCGCGCGCGGCCGCGCCCTCGATGCGGGGGTGGTGAAGGGGGCCGCGTCATCTGAGAAGCACGGCCTTGACCGTTGACGAGGCCAGACCTGCGTCCAAGCGGAGGAAGTAAACACCGGAGGAGACCGGTCTGCCTCTGTTGTCCGTGCCGTCCCACATCACCGTACCGGCCGTGGCTTGAGGTCCCCATTCCGATTCGCAGACAGTCCGCACGAGGCGTCCCTGAGAGTCGAAGACCCGCATGAAGAAGCTCCTTCTTTCCCGCACGCCCGGCAGAACGTAGTGAACGGTGGTAGACGGATTAAACGGATTCGGAAAGTTCTGCTTCAATAGCCTCCCGCGAGCGGGGGGGCTCTCGTGCGTCTCGGCCACCGTGATGAGAGGCGCCACGGCATCCAGTATCCTTATCTTCCCGAAGCCCCAGGAGTCATTGTAGTCCGGCCCCGTGAAGGCGTCACGGGCGGACGATGCGCAGAGCCTTTCCTTCACGTCGCGGGGAGTGCAGTCCGGAGAAGACTGGAGCACTATCGCGGCTCCCGCAGCAACGTGAGGCCCGGCGGCGCTGGTCCCGCTGAATTGCCTGTACCCGCCGAACGTGGCGCCGGAGGAATACTGCGACCTCGGCGCGTAGACGTCGTAGTTGCCGGGCGCGGCGATCTCCATGACGGAAACGCCGTCCACGCGTTTGCCCCTGCTGCTGAACTCACTCAATTCGCCGGGTTGCACCGAACCGCTCCCGACCCCGGAGTATCCCGAATAGCCACGGGTGCTGTAGGAGGCGACCGTGAACGCGCTGTCCGCCGTGGCGGGCCAGCATACGGTCTTGTCCGTGCTCAGGCAGTTTGTGAATTCGGCACCGTAGGCCCAGGACGTCACGTTGTCGGCCAGGTACGCGTTGACTTCCTGAGGGGAGGCTGTCCCGTTCGTTGCCGTGAGAACCCAGACGCCTCCCACACCGGCTTCCCGGTATACCTGAATGTCGAACTCGGCAGTCCCGCGCGGGGAGGTCGTTCGCTGAGAGAAAACCAGGTAGCTTCCAAAGGTCTGATAGGTTCCGTTCCCCAGAAGAGTGGCCGTCGTCCCGCTAGGTATCGTCAGCGAGAAGGTGATGTTGTTCGAGCTCGGTCGCCACAGCAGAGTCTCCCACATGTATCTCAATGTTGCACCACCGTAGGTGTTCGGCGCGAAGAACGTGAGAATCTTCGAGACCTCAAGCGAGTCGAAAGTGAGCTGGGCGTGCTTGCGTCCCCTGCAGAGGTTGCCCGCCGGCGTAACCTGCAGCATGCTGTCGGCCGCGGCATCGAGGAGCAGCTCCTCGTTCGTCGAGCCGTCAAGAGGGACGAACACGAAGTCGGCTCCCTCGTAGAGCACCACGTTCGCCCCCCTCGCCTTCGCCCACGTTAGAAGAGTCGCGAGGGAGACGTCGGAGAAGAAATTGCCCACGATAACCTCTGCGTCGGGCGCCACGCCGCAGAAGCGGTTCACTCCCGGCGTGCCTCCCGCGAGAATCCCACAGACCGCAGTGCCGTGACCGTTTGTGTCCTCTTCGTTCAGAATCAGGTCCGTGCCCCGCACTCTCTCGATGGTTCCGGCGTTGAGGGTCGCAATGACCTTCGAGCTGTTGAGGGCGACCAGCCTGTCACCGACGTCCAGAACGGCATCCGAATCCTCCTCCGCGGTTATGAACATCAGCTCTCCGTACGTCTGCGAGCTCTCATC
>JAZDPI010000182.1:0-11050 GCA_043797775.1 Candidatus Eiseniibacteriota bacterium | reverse complement strand
GGCGCTATCATCCACTGGTGTGGGGACGACGTGAAAGGAGAGCAGATTCCAGAGATAGCTGAAGGGCTCCGTCGCGAGGGACGCAAGGTCTATGTCATCCCCTTCGGAGGGACAAACGCCGTCGGCGTGCTGGGATTCGTCGCGGCCATCGCCGAGCTTGAGGAGCAGATGACGGTGCTGAAGGAGAAGATCGACTGCCTCGTCCTGCCTTCGGGTTCAGGTGGAACCCAGGCAGGGATTGCAGTGGGCACAGACATTTGTGAGCTTTCAATGAGAACGGTGGGGATTGCAATCGACAGAGGTGACCCGGGCAACCCCACATTCGAATCCAGGCTCACGCTTCTCGCCAACGAGGTCGCCGAGAAATTGGAAGTCGGGCTCAAATACACCGAGGCTGATTTTACCCTGCGCTACGAGTACTTCGGCGGGGGCTACGAAGTCGTGGGGAACCTTGAGCGGGAGGCCATCAGGCTTGTGGCTCAGAATGAAGGGGTCTTACTTGACCCTGTCTACACCGGGCGAGCCATGGGTGGTCTGATCAGCATGATTCGAAACGGTGAGTTCTCCACGGGCGATACCGTCCTCTTCTGGCATACGGGTGGCGCCCCCGCCATCTTCGGCCACGCACGGGAGCTCATGGTCGATAGCTGAGGCCGCCTCATGGGCGAGCTCATAACGAGGCGAAGGGTCTGGGTCTCAGCTACCTGCACCTACATGCGTCTCCGGACGGTATCCGGATCTACAGAGAGAAAGGGTTCGCTGACCCATCGTGGCCCGAGCTGGGCTTTCTGATAATGAGGAAGAAGTTGGGCGGCCGTCTGCCCGGGTAGTCTGCCCTGTCCCACAAAGGGACTCGCAGTGGCGTTGACGCTCTGCTATACTTGTTAACGCAACATCATCTGGGGAGACGAGACGTGTTTTGTCCCAAGTGCAAGAGCGAATATCGCGAAGGCTTTGTCACCTGCAGCGACTGCGGAGTGCCCCTCGTAGCCGAGTTGCCGGACGAACCTTACTCCGGAGAGGCCGGCCCCGCCGAGGACGTTGAGTTCGTGGAGGTCCTGGCCACGTACAATGCCGCGGACATAGCGATCATGAAGAGCGTCCTGGACTCGGCGAGCATACAATACTACATGCTCGGCGAGAATTTCATGTACGTGAGGCCTCTTGCAGATCCGGTGAGATTGATGGTGCTGAAGGAACAGGTCGAAGACGTCAGGACTCTTCTCGAGGATCTGAAACTGACTTACCAGGGGTTGAGTCTTCACGGGTCCGAGGAGAGCCCCGAGGACGAAGAGGAACAACCGTAAGAGACACATGGGGTTCTGGCAGGCGAATTGTGGTTGGAGCGCCCTTTGCAGTCGTGAAATTTCTTGTTTTGTTCCGGAGCGGATTCGTGTTACGCTCTGTGAGGCTCATTCTGAGGAGCCCGCGCAGGTCGTTGATGGCCTGAACGAAGTCACAGGGAGCTAACTGCGTGCCCCGGCCGGGAGCTTCGCGCCAGCCGTTGAGGTCGTGCGTTAGCGGGTTCACTCACTCGTGAGGAGGAAAGGAGAGACAATGAACATTTACGTAGGCAACCTCTCGCGCGAAGTCGCAGACGGTGATTTGAAGCAGGCGTTCGAGGCGTTTGGACGCGTCGAGTCTGCCAGCGTGATCAAGGACAGGTTCACAGGAGAGTCGAGAGGATTCGGTTTCGTGGAAATGCCTTCCTCAGACGAGGCGCGTGCGGCCATCAATGGTCTAAACGGCAAAGAGCTGAAGGGCAGAACTCTCAACGTCAACGAGGCCCGTCCGCGTGATGACAGCCGCGGGGGTGGCGGTAGGGGACGTGGGAGCGGAGGTGGTGGCAGAAGACGCTTCTAGTCGTCCCTCCCCGAAACGTATCGTTCAACAGCGCTCCAGTGAAGGGTCGATCTGGACCCTCTGCTGGAGCGCAGTCTTTACGTGAACTCTGGTTGTGGTGGATTCCGTCCGCGGTGGGCCACGGCCGCAGGCACGTCACAGTATGCAGACTGTCGAAATCGTACTGATAGCGTTCGCCCTTTCCATCGACGCGTTCGTCGTGGCTCTGGCGGCGGCGGCCAGCGGCCGAATCGAGAATCGCCGGGCGGCGCTCAGAATGTCGTTTCATTTCGGTCTGTTTCAGGCGCTGATGCCCGTGCTTGGATGGGCTGCGGGGGCAACTCTCGAACGAGTGATATCTGTGTTCGACCACTGGGTTGCATTCGCGCTTCTGGCCGTCATTGGCGCCCGGATGATACACGCCGGCTGCAAGGGCGAGAAAGTCCCGAGGGCAGACGACCCTAGCCGCGGGCTTACGCTGGTTGCGCTTTGCACGGCCGTCAGTATAGACGCTCTTGCCGTGGGGCTGAGCCTGGCGATGTTGGGCGTTGCGATATGGGTCCCGAGTGCTATCATAGGCATCACAACCCTCGTTGTTTCCTTCGTCGGCGCGCAAACGGGTGGGAGGCTCCAGGCTCGACTCGGTCGCGCTGCAGAGCTCGCAGGGGGTCTCATCCTGATCGCCATCGCAGTGAGGATAGTACTCTCGCACATGGCGTGATGTCGGAGGCCTGAAAGGCGCAGAGAGGCAAGAGGAAAGGCGGAAAGGAGACCATGGTGAAAGGGGACATTTACAGGACGTTGGCCCGGCATCTGGACAGCCTGCCGGGAGGTTTCCCTCCCAGCAAGACTGGCGCCGACCTCAGGCTGTTGAAAATGCTGTTCACGCCGGAAGAGGCGGAACTGGCCGTTCATCTGACGCCGAAAACGGAGGACGCTGGTGCCATCGCGGGCAGGGCGAACGTCCCTTCTGTCGCGGCGAGAACGCGACTCGACGAGATGGCGCAGAAGGGGCTTGTCTTCTCTGTTCAACGGGAAGACGGCACTGCGCTCTACCAGGCAGTGCCCTTCGTAGTCGGTATCTACGAGTTCCAGGTCAACAACCTCACCGGGGAACTGGTCAGGGCGTTGGGCGAGTACTGGAGTACCGAAGAGGAAAGGCCGCCCGTGCAGACAATCCCGCAGATGCGCACGATTCCTGTCGGCAAGAGTATCGAATTCCACGTCGAGGCGCTTCCGTACGAAAGAGTCGGGGAAATTGTGAAATCTCGCAAGCGATTCGCAGTGGCGCCATGCATCTGCCGCCGCCACGCAGGGCTGACCAGAGGGAGTTGTGCTGCACCCGAAGAGGCCTGTCTCATGTTCGATGAGTGGGCAGACTACTACGTGCGCGGTGAACGCGGCCGCTACATCGAGCAGTCGGAGGTCATGGATATTCTCGCCAGGGCAGACGCGGCCAACCTCGTGCTGCAGCCGAGCAACTCGAGAGAAGTCTGCTTCATCTGTTGCTGTTGCGGTTGCTGCTGCGGTGTCCTGAGGGGGCTTCAGCGTCACTCCAGACCCGCCGAAGTGGTCGTGAGTCAGTTCACGGCCGCGCTTGAGCCGGAGGATTGCGACGGGTGTCTTGTCTGTCTCGAGAGGTGTCAGATGCAGGCCCTGACCTCAGCGGACGGCCGTGTCGCGCTGGATGCCGACCGCTGCATCGGCTGCGGACTCTGCGTGACGACCTGTGCCGGTGGAGCCCTGAGGCTTGTGCGCAGGCCGGGCAGCGAGCGTGCATCGATTCCCGAGACGATGCAGGAGACGTGGCGCGCGATAAGTGAAGCAGAGGCGAAGAGACTCTGAGTCGGCCGCAGCGGCTGAGCCGGTCTCACGCGGTGAAG
This sequence comes from Candidatus Eiseniibacteriota bacterium, assembly GCA_043797775.1. Taxonomy (GTDB): domain Bacteria; phylum Eisenbacteria; class RBG-16-71-46; order JAFGJU01; family JAFGJU01; genus JAZDPI01. The sequence goes on along the minus strand of JAZDPI010000182.1, from coordinate 7,325 downwards.
GAGGCGGGCACGGCGACTGCGCCGGCACCTGGAGCCGGGGAATGAAGGAGAAGCTGGCTCTGGCACGTGCACTCCTGCACCGGCCCCCTGTCGTGATACTCGACGAACCCACCGCCGGGCTGGACGTTGTTGCCGCCGTGTCTATACGGGACGATCTGAGAGCGCTTGCCTCACGAGAAGGTGTGACTATCTTTGTGACTACTCACAACATGGCTGAGGCCGAGAAGTTGTGTGATAGAGTCGCCGTCATTCGCCGCGGGAAGCTGGTGGCCGTGGACCATCCGGATCGACTGCGTGCCCGGACCGTGGCTCCCGGGGTAGAGATTGTCGGCCAGGAATTCACGGAAGACGTGCTGCGCGCTCTGCGAGGGCGTGAAGAGGTGGCCTCGGCCGTGCTTGAGAACGGGCGGCTTGTGATCGGCCTGCGTACCGGTGCGAACACCGCTCCGCTGGTCACTCTGCTGGTGAATGCCGGCGCGCAGGTGGAAGAAGTACTCAGGAGCAAGGCCAGTCTGGAAGACGTGTTTCTGACCCTGATGGAGGAGGAGCTGTGATGCGGGACATCCTGACGGTCGTGTGGAAGGAACGACGGCTTCTTTTCCGCGCGCGCGGATGAATCTGGACTGATCGCACAGGCGTCCTACAGGCTCACTTTCCCTCGGGTCGCTCCGCGCCCGGGATGTCGGCGACGACGTTGTAGATGGGAACGGGCCGGCCGTCAGGATTCCTGAAGGTCAGGGTGCGGGAGAGTCTCTTGAAGAACCGTGACGCCCCGCGTTCGTAAGCCCCGGCTGGAATCGCACCGCACTCCTTGAGGTGAACGTTCGTCAGGCCGAACTCCTTGAGTCTCCGGGCCGCCCACTCGCAAGCCTCCTGATGAGCCTTCGTGCCGGCCGGCCGGGGTCCTATGTTCCGGCAAAGGTGGTCAAGGTGCTTCATAGCTTGGTTGTGGGTGGTGCCGATCTCCACAATCCTTGCAACGACGTTGGGATCGTGGACGGTCAGGGCCGACACGTTCAACGTCCAGAGAGAGAGAGCAAGGGACGCGACCATGCACGCCAGGACGACGCACAATCTAGACATTCTGATCATGAGGGAACCTCCTGTGATCCGGGTGAAACACCAGAATGAATCGTCTGCCGTGGGCACGGTCCTGGGCGAGATCCAGCGCGTGCAGAGCGAGATCAGACGCATGAGCTCCGGGGAATCCGGCACGCTGCGTGTTGCCGCCTGCAGCCACACGTGCCTCCACTGGCTTCCAGGGCTTCTCAAGTCGTTCAGGGAATCATGCCCCGGCGTCCCCAAGTGCAGATCGACACCTCCGCCTCGCGTGATCCCATCGGCCATTTGCTCGCCGGGACCATCGACCTGGGGATCGTGAACGTCATGGGCAGGGAGCCCAAGATCGGCTACAAGAAGCTCTTCGACGACGAAATGGTTGCCGTTCTGAATCTCTGGTCGGCCAGACCGTATCTGAACCCGCGAGAGCTGTGCGGCGTGCGTGTCACCAGGCGAGGCCTGCGCCGCGTCTGGTACGCGGCCTTCCGCCGAGAGGAGCGTCGGCCTGCCTGCATTGACAAGTTCATCACAGTCCTGATGCGGCAGGGGCGGGATAGGGGCGTGGCGGTGGAGTCTGTTTCTGGTTCACAAGAACCCTGGCAATGAGCGCCAGGTGAATGGTAGAATGTGGATACTGGAATCACGTGTGCGTGCAGAGTACTCGGACTGTGAGGCGGCATTCCACACGGCACGTCTCACGGGAAGTGGGTGTGCCGGTATGCCGTGCCGGTGGTCGGCTCGCCGTCACAGCGCAGAAACACGAGGAGGTGCGTCTCATGTTGCGTCGTGTTGCACTTGCTTCTTTATTGCTCGGGTTGTTCTTCAGCTCGGCATGCTCTGGACTCGGACTCAAAGCGGCCGGGCTCAATCTCGGCGGCGGATGGATGGGTCAGTCCTACGAGTATGACGGTCCACAATTGTTGGACCCCGACCGCACGTTCTTGTGGGCGGGCGGACCGTACCTGCGGCTTGATCTGGGCTCTCTGGAGGGTTGGGGCATTCAGTTGGAGGCTCTGTACTTTCAGAAGGGCTTCAAGAAGGATGACTTCAAGGTGTACGACGAGCACGGCGATGAGGTCGGTACCGCGACACTGGAGCCGGAAGCCCACTACATCTCCGTTCCGCTCCTTTTGAGGCTGGACTTCACGGCAGGGTCGCTTACTCCGTACTTGGTGGCCGGCCCCAGCCTGGAGATACTCGTGAGTCACGACGATTTCGAGGTGTACGACGCAACGGGCAGTGCGACGTGGGGTCTTCACGTTGGCGCGGGTCTGGAATCGGGGCGACTTGGAGGAAGCGTACGATACGTGAGAGATCTCCAGAGCTCCTACGAGCCTGTGGCCGGCGGCACGCTGGATTCCGTCATTAACGACGGCATAGTCGCTTTCGTAACTCTTCGGCTGTGGCCTTAGGTGATCGTCTCGACTTGTTCTTGCGGACGCATCCGCTCCGGCGGACGTTGCATCCGCCACCACTTCTTGTTCATGACACTCTACGAAGTACCGGTCAAAGCACGCTGCGCAATGCCGGCCGCCTCTCGGAGAGGGGAGGCCGGAAGCCTGCTGCTTTCTTTGCTGCTGTTCGCCGTTCTGCTGTTCGCCGATGGCTGCGGAGATTCAGGCACTAAACCCGGTCAGGATGCTGCCACCTTCGGCGAGAAACTGCGCTCCGTGCGCAGGAGCTACGGAATACCTGCGATGGCAGCGGCGATCATCAGGGACACCAGCATCACGGTCGAGGTTGACGGAGTCAGGAAAGCGGGCACGGATTCCACGGTCCTGCCGGCCGACTGTTTTCACCTGGGCTCGAACACCAAGGCAATGACGGCGACGCTGGTCGCCATGCTGGTGGAACAGGGGCGCGTCGCGTGGGCGACGCGGCCGATAGACGTGATACCGGAGCTGGCGGCGGTCGTTCATGCGGATTACCGTGAGATCACACTTGAACAATTGCTCTCACACAGGGCCGGAGTTCCCGCTCTTGACGACATTGACGACCTCGCCCTGATTCCCCCGTTCTCAGGTTCTTCCATGGAGCAGAGGAAGGCGTTCGTGCTCTGGCTTCTCGCCCAGCCGCCCGAGGTTCCCCGGGGCACGTTTCTTTATTCCAACGCCGGCTACGGCGTGGCCGCCGCCATGATCGAGCAAGTGATGAACGAATCCTGGGAGATACTCATGAGCGCGGAGCTTTTTGACGGACTGGGTGTGAGCGGTGTCTTTGGGTGGCCGGCCGCTCATGACCCGTATCAGCCGTGGGGGCACCTGTATATTGGAGGGTTCTTCGTTCCTCACGATCCCTCGAATCCCGCCGAATGGGTGCCCACGGTCCTTGCGCCTGCAGGTGACGTCAGCATGGCGATAGGCGACTACGCCTCCTTCGTCCGGATGCATCTTCGCGGCCTGCGCGGGGAGAACACGCTCGTCACCGCGGCGACGATGAACAAGCTCCACACGCCCAACGGGGAGTACGCGCTCGGCTGGGAAATCCTGCCGATAGGAGGAGTCCCATCGAGCGCGCACGTGGGCAGCGGAGGCACGTTCTACGCCTTCGCCGTCATACAGCCTTCCCGCAATCTGGCGCTGGCAATACTTGCGAACTCGGCGGACGAGGTGACGGACAGGGCATTTGCGGAACTCGCGGCCTGGATTCTCCGATACAGCCAGTAGGGAAGCCTTCAACCGCAGACCTTCACCACGGGGGTGGTAGATGAAAGTGATCCGCTTTGACGCCGCCGAAACTTGCGAGCCCCAGAAGGACTGGAAGCGGGCGAGTCTCTGCAATCAGCGGGACATCTCGATAGAGCATTTTGTCAAGCCCCCTCATCACGCATCTCCCAAGCACGAGCATCCGAACGCTCAGGTGCTGGTAGTGCTCGAAGGCAGCCTTGCCATTACGACCGACGGGGACGGGGAAGTGGTGCTCCAGAACGGTGATGCCGCGTACATCCCGGGTGACGAAGGACACGTCGTTACGAACCCTCTGAGTGTCCCCTCGGTCGGCCTGGACATTTTCGTCCCAGGTCGCTCGTTTGATTTCTGGTCAAAACGAAAGAAGCCTCAGTGATTGAGGACGGCCGGCGGCAGGCGGAAATCCAGCCGTCTCCCCGACACGAGATTGGAGGAAGTCTGAATGAAACCTGCCACGCAGGACGACATCCATGATTTACTGGCCGGCCACATCACGTCGGCCGCGCTCGGTGCTGCGCTGGAGCTGGGGCTCTTCTGGCTTCTCGCCGAAAAGCCGATGGACGTCGAGCGCGTTGCGAGGGAGCTCAGCATACCGGTCAACCGGTGTCGTTACTGGCTTCAGCTTATGCACGGCATCGGCCTGCTGGAGCGCACTCCTGGCGGGTACGCACCGTCCGCCACGGCTCGCTCCGCCATTCTGGATGCGTACGGTCGTGAAACGTGGGCGCTCCTTGCGGAGGAAGAACGCGAACGTTTCCCCGCGATTCTGAACCTCGCCGTGCACATGCGCGAGCCTCGTTCCGTATGGGAGGCGGAGGGACGTGTCGCGCCCGACTATTTCGCGCAACTGGTGGAAAGCCCCGCCCGCGCCCGTCGCTTCACGCGCATGCTGTACGAGATTCATCTGCCGCTCGCATGCCGGCTGCGCGATTTCCTGGAGATGGACGGCGTGCGCCGCATGATGGACCTGGGTGGTGGCTCGGGCGTCGTCTCACTGGCGCTGGTGGAACGCTACCATGGTCTCACGTCGGTAGTCGTCGACGTTTCGAACGTCTGTGCGGCCGGGCGAGAGATTGCAGGGGAGAAACCGGGAGGAGAGAGGGTGTCGTATCACGAGGCCGATTTCGTGCGAGACGAACTGCCGGCCGGGTTCGACATGGTGCTGGAATGTGATGTCGGCGTTTGCAGCGAAGCGCTCTTCCGTAAGGTCCACACCGTTCTCAATCCCGGCGGGCGCCTCGTAATAGTGGACCAGTTTGCCGCGCCGGATGGCGAGGTGTCTCCATCACGAATTCAGTGGGAATTCCGGAACTCGATGGTGAATCCGAACAGCGCCCTGCGGACTGTGGCAGACATCCGGGCCCTGTTGGGCAAGACGGGGTATCGAGTTCTCTCAACGCGAGTCCTGCCGGCCGGAGCTCCGCGCCGGTGGACGGGTGGCTGGCAGGTCATCGAAGCCGGCGTCTGAGTCTCGGCACGAAACGGCGGTGAGGAACGAGCAAAATGGGGGCGAGAGCAGGGGAATGCGAAGAAGCGAGAGAGAGATAAGGAGCAGGCCAGAGATAGACGAGATCATTCGGGGAAGCCAGGTGTGTCGCCTTGGACTGGCGCTCGACGGCCGACCGTACGTCGTGCCTGTGTCGTTTGGCTACGACGGAAGCGCAATTGCGCACCGGTCCGGAGTCAGACAAGCGCCATGGAGGGAATTGCATCGTGAGTCGGAAGACCATGTGCCTCTCGGACCAGATCTACGAGTACATGCTCTCGGTGTCCTTGCGCGAACCTGAATTGTTGCGAAGGCTGCGAGAAGAGACGGCGTGTTACGAGGACGCCGAGATGCAGATTTCACCGGAGCAAGGCCAGTTCATGGCATTCCTGGTCAAGCTGATTGGTGCGTGCAAGGTGCTTGAGCTGGGCGTGTTCACCGGGTACAGCTCTCTCTGGGTGGGGCTCGCCCTGCCTGAGAACGGACGGATGGTGGCCTGCGACGTCAGCGAAGAGTGGACGGCCGTCGCCCGCAGGTACTGGGAGGAGGCAGGGATAGCGCACAAGATCGACCTCCGTCTGGGAGCGGCACAGGAAACGCTGAAGGATCTCATCGCGTCAGGGCACGGCGGGAGCTTTGATTTTGCGTTCATCGATGCCGACAAAGTGAGCCTGGACGATTACTTCGAGGGTTGCCTTGAGCTGGTGAGGACCGGCGGCCTGATAGCGATTGACAACGTCCTGATGCGGGGAAGGGCCGCCGACACCGTGGTGCAGGAGGAGAAGGTGCGTGTGGTGCGGGCGCTCAACAGGAAGCTGCACGGCGACGCACGGGTGGACGTCAGCCTCGTGCCGATCAGCGACGGATTGACACTCATTCACAAACGACACTGAAGAGATGCTGGAAGCCGCTCTCTATACCATTGCCGTACTGATTGCCAACTTCACGGCCACGTGGTTCATCCCGCTGCCGGTATTCGGCCTGGTCTCGGTCGGCACTCTCGTGTTCGGCGTCACGTTCACTCTGCGCGACAGAGTGCATCGCTTCGGCAGGCGCGCGGTCTACCTGATGATCTTCGTCGCTGCTGTTCTCAACTCCCTCGAGTCCGTTTTCCTCGACGTGCCGTGGCGGATCATTGTCGCTTCATTCACGGCCATCGTCCTTGCGGAGACAGCCGATACCGAGGTGTATCAGCGTCTTCTCGGCCGCCCCTGGATTCAGCGCGTGGCAGGGTCGAACGCGGTGAGCATTCCCCTCGACAGTCTCCTTTTCAACGTGATCGCCTTCCTGGGTCATTTCCCACTGGTGAAGCTGGCGGCCATTGTCTTCGGCGAAATCGTCGTCAAGTTCACCGTGGGAGCCGCGATGGCGCTGTGGAAGACGTCCGGGGTGAGGCAGAAGAGAGGCACGATGCCCGAGGTGCCGTGACGTCAGTGTGTTCGGGCCGCCGGTTGTGCTAAGATACTGGCAGTGCCGGGGGAAGGCGAGATCGAAAGACTGCCTTCCCGGGCAAGGGACATGCTCTGAACGTCGGCTCGGTGGAGCCGCACAGGCGGTCGTGAATGAGTGTCGAGTACGGATTTCTTTCCAGAGAGTTGATGCCCGCGACGTATCGAGCCTTCATGGAGGCCTTCTCCGACTACGGCGTCGACATGAGCCGGGTGACCGAGGACGTCTTCAACAAACGTGCAACGAAGAACGGCATTGATTACGGATGCTCCGTCGGAGCCTACGATTCAGGCAGGATGGTGGGTTTCACGCTGGTCGGTGTGGACGCGTGGATGAAGGAGCTCTGTGCCTTCGACATCGCGACGGGAGTAGTCAAGGCTCACCGTGGCAGGGGACTGGCCAAGGGGATGTTTGACGCTCTTCTTCCCGGCTTGAGGGCCGGGGGGGTGAAGAGGCTTGTTCTGGAGGTCCTCAGGGACAATCGGGCGGCGTTGAAGGCGTATGAGAAAATCGGTTTCAGGGTCACGCGCGAATTCGAGTGCTTCGAGGTCAGCTCTGACAGCGTGGGTCTCAGGAAGACCGTCGTGCCCGGTCTCGAGATAGGACCGGTGTCTCTCGTGCAGGTATCACAATTCGAGCCATTC
>JAZDPI010000168.1:0-5999 GCA_043797775.1 Candidatus Eiseniibacteriota bacterium | reverse complement strand
TTCTCCGTCATTTCCGCAGAGATCGCCTGCCACACCAACGCCGGCGACGCTATCGAGCGCACGACAACCGAACATACGACAACCGGGTGCTCGACCACGGAAGAAACACTCCGCCAGGAAAGAGACAGGGCCCAAAGCTATTTGGACATAGCCGAGGTCATAATCCAGCATCTTGATTCTTCCGGGAACGTCATCCTTGTGAACAGAAAGGTCTGCAGTCTTCTTGGATATAGAGAGGAAGAGATCGTCGGCAAGAACTGGTTCGACAATTTCGTTCCGGAGAGGATGCGCCGTCGGATGAAGACTGCCTTTGACGGTTTCATGGCCGCGAACACCGAGGCAGCCGAGTTTCTCGAGAACAGTCTGGTGACCCGGAGCGGGACCGAGAGAGTGATTGCCTGGCACCACGTTCCGGTCAGGGATAACGACGGGAATATCACTGCCTGTCTTGCCTCAGGGCTGGACATAACCGAACGCAGAAGGACGGAGGAGGAGCTGAGGAAGAGCGAGGAGCGGTTCAGGCAGGTCGCCGAGAGTGCCGGCGAATGGATTTGGGAGGTGGACGCCGATGGTCTGTACACGTATGTCAGCCCGGTCATTGAGCAAGTACTTGGCTACACGCCGGAAGAGGTCGTCGGGAAAAAGCACTTCTACGATTTCTTTGTCCCGGGCGAACGCGAGGAGATGAAGAGAGCGGCACTGGAAGCGTTCGCCAGAAAGGAGTCTCTCAGTAAATTCCCCAACGCAAACGTGCACAAGAACGGTAACAGCGTCTGGTTGGAGACGAGCGGTGTTCCGGTCTTGGATGAAGACGGGAACCTCCTGAAATACAGGGGGGCAGATACCGACATCACCGAACGCAAGTTGTCTGAACTCGCCCTCCGTGAACGGACCTACTGTCTCCAGGAGAGAATCAACGAGCTGCGCTGCCTCCACAAAGTCACTCGCCTGACGGCGAACGTCTGCGAACCGCTGGAGAACGTGGTGCAAGCTGCGGCCGAGGCGATGCGCGAGGCCTGGCAGTATCCGGACATCACCTGCGCCAGGATTGCACTTGGGAGGAGAGAGTACGCCACGCCGAACTGGAGAGAAACCGACTGGACACAGAGTGCGGCCATCGTGACCAACGAGGATAGGGTCGGGACTGTTGCGGTCGCGTATCTGGAGGAAAGGCCCGTCGCCGACGAGGGACCCTTTCTTAAGGAGGAGAGGGAGCTCATAGAGGGCATTGCCAGGCTGCTCGGCGATTTCATCCAGCGCAGGAGGGCCGAGGTGGCCGTGCGGAAGGAGCGAGACAGAGCCCAGCAGTATCTGGACATCGCAGGTACCATTTTCGTCGCCATCAACGCCGGCGGAGTGGTGACCCTCATAAACCAGAAAGGCTGTGAAGTCCTGGGCTACCGAGAGCAGGAGATCGTCGGAGAGAACTGGTTCGACAATTTCATACCTCTGCAACTCAGGGAAGAGCTGATGCCGATCTCCAGGCAGCTTCTGTCCGGGGAGATGGAGGCCGCCGAGTACCACGAGAATCCGATCCTCACAAAATCCGGTCAGGAGAGGGTGATAGCCTGGCACAACACAGTGTTGAGGGACGAAGAAGGGCGCATCGTGGGGCACCTGAGTTCCGGGGAAGACATCACCGAGCGCAAACGGGTTGAGGAAAGGCTGCTGCGCTTGTCAAACGCCGTCAGAGCGTCTACGGACAGCGTTGTGACTTGCGGCCTGGACGGGAAGATCGTCGACGTCAACGACGCGACCCTGCGAATGTACGGCACGGACAACAGCGCCGACCTGATAGGGATGCACACAGCGGAACTCATCTGCCTTGAGGATCGAGACAGGGCTCTGGCCGGCTTCGGAGAGGCACTTAACAAGGGCTTCGTCAAGAACGCAGAGTACGAGCTCATCGTTAGAGACGGCAGTAGAATCCCGGTGGAGATAAGCGCAAGCCTCATGAGGGACGACGCCGGAAATCCGTTGGGGTTTGTGGGGATAACCAGAGACATCACGGAACGGAAGCGTTCACAAGAAGCTCTCGCCCGGCAGGCGGAAGCGCTGGCGCGGATGAACACACAGTTGGAGTGCGCCAACACGGAGCTCATGGAGCTGGACCGCATGAAATCGGATTTTCTCTCCAACGTCTCCCACGAGCTCAGAACCCCTCTCACCGCCGTGAGGGCGTACGCAGAAACCCTCATGGATTACAGCTCCATCCCCGAGGAACAGCGGGGTTCCTTCTTGAGCATCATCATACGACAGTCCGAAAGACTCTCCGCAGTCATAGAGGACCTCCTGGACCTCTCCAAGATTGAGGCGGGCAAGCCGAAGCTCTCTCCGGCGCCGCACCAGATCAAGAAGACAGTGGAAGCCGCCATGCAGACTATCGTCCCCATGGCCCAGAGTAAGAGTATCGAGGTACGCGTGGAACCCTCAAACCAGGACGAGTGCGTGCTTGCAGATGAGCAGAGGGTGATCCAGGTCCTCGTCAATCTCCTCGCCAACGCCGTCAAGTTCACGGACCCGGGCGGTGTCATAGAACTCTCGGCGACTTTGGCCGGAGACAGCAAGGGTGGCCATGCGGATGCGGGAGTCGAGCCTTCGCACGCGCGTATCACGGTCTCGGACAACGGAGAGGGCATCCCGGCCGAGGAGCTCGCGCGTGTGTTTGAGAAGTTCAGGCAGGTGGCCGGCATCGCGAAGGGCAAGCCGGCCGGGACCGGCCTGGGGCTTGCCATCTGCAAAGAGCTTGTGGAAAACATGAAGGGTCGCATCTGGGTGGAGAGCACCGTCGGAGAGGGCAGCCGCTTCCATTTCACCCTGCCTCTTGCGGCTCCGGCTCACGCGATCACCGACCCCCCTGAAACTTGCGGCTCGAGCTAAGCATGAGTCTCTTGACGCCCTGATCGGTCTGTTGACCACAGACTGCAGAGAAAAGACCCCCTTGCGGGGCTCTCGCCTTGTGACTCGCTCGCTTGCTTGGCCCTCGACAGATCCGACAACACAGGAAAGCAGTGTTTTTGTGACCAGTCACGCTGGGGTACTCACCCGTCACTGACGATAACAGAGACAGTACCGTGAGGGTATCGTTCGACGCGTGGGAGCGCCGATTCGCTGAGCACACTTAAATGTCTCTGACCGCAGAAGACGCGCTCCGATCGTGCTCCTTCGAGGCCGGAGGCCACTGGAGAACGTATGATGGATCGTATCACCAAGTTAGGTTATGCGCGGGCAGTGCTGCTCGCAGCGGGCTTCGGGGCGCTCAACTGGATCGCCGACTGCATTCTGAATGCGTATGTGCTTCACGAGGGAAGCTTCGGCCAGCAGCTACTTGCTCCAGGCCCGACCGCGGTCTGGTCGCGGTCGTCAGTGATGGCTCTGGCTCTGGCGTTCGGCGTCGGCGTGCAAATCGCCGCCGCGAGACGTCGGCCGGCCGGCAAGTACCTTACGGAAAGCGACACCAGTGTCAGGGCCGCCTTTGACTCGGTCCAAACGGGATTCATGATAATAGACCCTGCGCGACACACGATCGTTGACGTGAATCCGGCGGCCGTCCGGATGATCGGCGTCCCGAAGGAGGACATCGTCGGGTCGGTGTGTCACAAGTTCGTGTGTCCGGCGGAGCTGGGGCAGTGTCCGATCACCGATCTCGATCAGACCGTGGACAGCTCGGAGCGCGTCTTGCTCACGAGCCAAGGCTCGTTCCCGATCGCAAAAACTGTGATTCCCATAGTGGTTGCGGGTCGCAGGTACCTTCTCGAGAGCTTCACAGACGTCACCGAGCGCAACCGGGCGGAGGAGGCCCTGAGGCACAGCGAGCAGCGCTATCGCACGATCTTTGAGAATGCACCTGACGTTATCTACTCCCTTTCCGCCGACGGCGCCAGGATCACCTCCCTGAGCCCGGCCTTCCAGAGCATCACCGGGTGGTCGCCCGACGAATGGATCGGAAAGACAATGGACCTCCTTGTTCATCCGGACGATATCGAGCTCGCCACGGAGACGTTTCGTCAGGCGCTGCGGGGCGAGCGCCCTGCCCCCTACCAGCTTAGGATTCTCGCCAAGTCAGGAGAGTACCTTGTCGGCGAGTTCACGAGTGTTCCGCAGATCGAGGGAGGAGAGATCGTCGGAGAATTCGGAATAGTCCGTGACATCACTGCACGCAGGAAGACCGAAGAGACGCTCGTCCATCGCCTGGCGATTGAGAACGCCATCTCGCGAGTATCAACGTGGCTCATCAACGCCAACGACCTGGCCAGGGCGCTCGATGACGCAATGGGTGTCATCGGCAGACTCACGGGTGCCGGACGCAGTTACATCTTCTTGATTTGCGAAGACGGGAACACCATGGACAACACTCACGCGTGGTGCGCCGAAGGAGTGGAGCCGCAGATGCAGAATCTCCAGAACCTGGCTTGCGGCATGTTTCCTTGGTGGATCGGGCGTCTTCGCGCCGGTCAGGTCATCAACGTAACCGACGTGTCAGCCATGCCCGCCGAGGCCGCCGGCGAGAAGGAGATGCTCGAGGCGCAGAAGATCAAGTCCGTCCTTGCTTTTCCGTTGAACGTCTCCAACAGACTCGCAGGGTTCGTGGGGTTAGACAACGTCAGCAAGGCAGGCAATTGGTCGGAGCCGGACATCTCCATGCTTCGGACGGTGTCCGAGATCATAGGCAGTGCGATCGAGCGCAGGCGAACCGAAGAAGAGCTACTTCTGAGGATGAGAGAGCTTGAGAATCTCAACCGCCTGGCGGTAGACAGGGAATTGAGGATGATAGAGATGAAGGAGGAGGTAAATAAGTTGCTGGCGGAACGCAGTGTGAAGAAGAAGTACGAAATCCCGCGTTAGAGGAGCAAGGGAGAGTCTCATGAAGGGAATCATAAACAAGGGTATCCAGGAGCTGGTGGAGGGCAAGTTTGGGACCGAAGCATGGCAGAAGGTGAGATCGCTCGCCGGCTGCCAGGAACTCTTCTTCGCCATCCACCTCGACTATCCCGACGAGATGACGGCGGCACTGGTTGAGGCCGCCTCAAAGGTCTCCGGGCTTTCAACCGAGACGGTAATGGTGGAATACGGCAAGTTCATGGTCTCGAATACACTCAAGGAGAACTACCCCGTCTACTTCGCCCTGGCGGGCTCGTCTGCGAGGGAGTTTCTTCTAAACATGGACAGGGTGCACGAGACAGCCACGAGAAGCCTCTCAAACGCAGTCCCCCCGAGATTCGAGTACGTGGAACTGCCGGACGGGCGACTTCTCATGCATTACAGGTCCAAGCGAAGACTCTGCGCCGTCCTGCGCGGTCTGATTCTGGGTGTTGGGATTCTCTTTGGCCAGGAACTCCAGGTCAAGGAGACGGCATGTATGCACAAGGGAGACGAGCGATGCACGATGGAGGTGGCCTTCCCGCAGGGCCGAGTGGCGGCGCGCTAGAGATCGACGCCGGGCAACTGAGCAGTCTTGCCCCGTTCGTTCTTACCGTGGACAGAAGCCTGGTCGTAACCTGGGCGAGCGCCGCAATCCTGAAGCGAATCCACGACGCCGTCGGAGCCGATCTCTCAGGCGTGATGCAGAGCCTGGACCCGCCGGAGGACGTGCCTTCCAGATGGCTCGAGAGAACGATGGGTCAGGTTAGCAGGATGGTCCTTCTGGGCGAGACTTCCACCGTCAGCTTGCGCGGCCGATGGCTTCCCATCCCGGGTGGCTTTCTCCTGCTGGCCGTTCCCGACGCAAAGACGAGCCAGGAGCTGGAGTCCTTCTCCTTTGACGACTTCCCGGAGGGAAACCACCTGATTGAGCTCATGACACTGCAGAATGAAGTACGCGTGTCACTGCAAGACGCAGCCCTGGCCGTGGCGTCGTTGCGACAGACAAACGCCGAGCTCGAGAAGTCCAAGCGGGAGCTGAGCGAGAAGATACGCGAAACGGGCAGACAGCGGCAGGCGATTCTCAACATCCTGGAGGACATGAGGAAATCCAAAGAGGAGTTGGAATCGGTCAACAC
>JAZDPI010000158.1:0-7596 GCA_043797775.1 Candidatus Eiseniibacteriota bacterium | reverse complement strand
AGCTCGAGCCAGCCCACGGACCGTGCGAACCCGGACTTCTCGATTCTGATCCTGTACAGCCCGGTCTGAGTGCTCGGAACCTCGAAGGGAGTGATGCCGGAGATCTTGACGGGGCCTGCCATGTCTACCGAGCTCCCCTCGGGATTGGAGAAGACGACCAGTCCTGCCCCACGACAGTCTCCCGGTCGGAGGAAGAGCGCAAGAAGAGCTAAGAAGAGGACGGATGCACCAAAGTTGCGAATCATTCAAATGCTCTCCACATCAGAGCCACAAACTGCGGCACCGGCGCGGAGAAGTCAAGGGAAAAGTAAGAAAAAGGGCCGCAGGACTCTGCCCCGCGGCCCTTTCAGACCAAACACACGCCGGACGTGCGCGCTTATCTCTTTCGCCTGATCCTTCTGAGATACAGACCCGCGCCCGAAATGCCCAGGCTCAGAAGAACCACCGTAGCCGGTTCCGGAACGAACGTCATGTCGGACGAGTTCGGATTCGTCGACACTATCTTGAACGAACCGCCGTTCCGCACTCCACCGTAAGCATCAAGGTGAAGCATGAAATCCGACGAAGCTCCCTCGATGGTCACCGTGCTCATCAGGCTCTCTCGCGGACTCAAACCCCTGCCCAGCGAAGCCATCGCCATGAGGTTCGACTTGTACACCCCTGCCTCTCCACCTGCCGGTCTGTTTCCCCCGTTCCCGAGGGGCGGTTTCGGCGACATCGCAAAATCACCCGGCGTCAGGACAACGTCACCGACTGTGATCGAGCCGAATGATCCCTTGTGCACGAGGAAGACGAGCACTTCGTCCAGTCTCTGTCTCCTGGAGTGATTCAGAATCCAGAAATTGAAAGGGTTTGAACCGACAATGAAGCTGTCGTTCAGCCAGGGGTCAGCGTTCGGCTTGTTGATGTCCCACGTCACGCCGTCGGGGCTGAACCTGAGCTGGTGGTTGACGTTCTTGTTCTCCCACCAGTAGCTGCTGGTCGGCCAGTAGAAGCCTGACAACGCCATCAACGTAGTCGGCACAAGCACAAGAAGCAGTGTGGCAAAGCTGCCAAGCAAAAACCTTCTCCTCATTACCTAATCCTCCTTAGGCAGAGACAAACGTGAACGAACCCTACAACAACTGTATCACGTGCCCGGAAAGGACACAAGCCTTTTCTGCTCCTTTTCTACTCTTTTCTGCTTCGCCCGCGGTCGAATCGACTGCAAGCCAATCCGAAGCAGGCCAAACGGTAGCCGGAGCCAACTTATCCGATGCCCCCCCAGAGCGCAAGCCTTTTCTTCAGTCCCCGGCCTTCCCGCCCGCCATGTCCTGCCACAGGGCCTCGCCGTAGCGCTGTTTCAACATATCGGTCAGCCGGCCGGCCCTCTCCTTCTCCCCCCGCGCCCTGAACATCCCCACCGCTCTCATTCCGGCGATTGTGCCCGAGGCCCAGCCTCCATACGCGCCTGAGATGCCCTCCAGCTCCTTCTCCGCCTCCACCGTTCTCCCCGCCGCCACATACGCATCCACGAGGTATCCCCGAGCTATCAGTCCGGCCCCGCTCCCGGCGAAACTCTCAGCCTCCTTCTTCAGAACAGCCACGGCCTCGTCCGCAGCGATCGACATCGCCGCCCGGTTCCCTGTTCGCCCGTAGTGTTCGATGATCCTGAGAAGGGACTCGTAGTAGTGGGTAGAGTGCGGGAAGAAGACCCCGATCGCACGGTATTCCGCCTTGCCGTCCTCCCACTTGCCCGAGGCCTCATAGATCGCACCCAACTCCAACCTTGCCGAAGCCCCCACGGCCGAACCCCTACCTGAGAGAGCCCTCAGAATCGCCTTCGCCTCCTCCCTGCCCCCCCTCTCATTGAGTACGAGCGCTCTCAGGAAGGCCGCCTGCTCCGCTGCCTCCGTCGACGGAAACTCGCGTTCCACCACCTCGCAGTATGCCAGAGTGCTGTCTGCCGCACGCAGTCCGTCCTTGAACGCCCTACATATGCCCAGCAGCGCTCTGGCACGAAGGCCACCGCCGGGCCCCATCCCTCTCGAAGCGGAGACCTCCTTGAGGCTCGCTACGTACTCCTGCCACCTCTCCTCCCTGGCGTATGTCTCTGCCGAAGCCAACCTCGCTTCCGCTTCACCAAACGAGTCCGAAGACGAGGAACGAGAGGCCAGGGAGTAAAGACGCCTCCCCTTCTCCATGGCCTCGCGGAGCGCGTTTCGGTCTCCCGCCAGCTCAGCCACGTCCGCCATCAAGAACGGCACTGTCCTCAATTGCTCGCTGAGCTGATCACTCGGCCACGTTTCGTCCAAAAAGCCGTCAAGAATCCTTCGATACGTGGCCAGCGCCCCTTCCCAGATGCCCTGCGCCTCCTCCGCTCTCGCTCCAAGGTAAAGAGACGACGCCCCGACTTCTCTGTCGCCTCCGAATCTGCTGGATATCGCCGCGTACCTCCTGAGCGCCTCCGAGACTCTCCCTTCCATGGCCACGAGCCCGGCCGCTCGCAGAGAGGCCCTCCACGCAAGCAGTGACATCGCCCTGGCCTCGGCCTCGGAGAATCTCGAACGGTCCTCGAGGTCTCGAGCGCTGTATCGCCCGGCGACACCGTCCAGAGCCGAGACTGCGGCCGCGACGTTGCCGGCCGACGCCCCACCCAACGCGGCAGCGACGGCGAGCCTGTCGGCTGAGAAGAAGTTCTTCTCAGCCTCGTAGCGCTGAGCCAGCCCTTTCCTGGATTCGCAGGAAGCCGCGACAAGGCAGCAGCATGCGAGCGCGGCCACGAGGAGAGCAGAACAGACTGCCGGTTTTCCAGTACGTTTCACCGTTCCCTCCTAGTCCTCTCCTGCGCCCAGAAGGTACATTCTGGTGACGCAACAGGCCAGAAACAGGCCTGTGAATATGCCCAGCAAGACGTCGGCACCTATCAACCAGGCCGTCAGCTCGGGCCTCAGCTTGAGCGCGAAAAAGGCAGACTTGGAGATGAGATACCTGAGCGGCAGGTGCGGCAGAAAAGAGAGCAGAATCACTATGAACGTTGTGGAGACGTTCCTGGCAGCTATCCGTATGCTCTCCGAGACCGCCCGACGAAAGGAATTGCCGGACACGGCCACGGAAGGAACCAGGTAGGCAAAGACGGTCTGAGTCGCCAGTATCACGGCGATCGAGAGTCCTCTCGCAACGAACGGAGCCGCCAGTAATCCTCCCGGTGCGCCGGAAGCGGTGCGATAAATCAGCGAGGATAGCGTCAGGGTGATCAGTTCCACCAGGACAACGACGGCCAGTAGATGGCCATACATCCCGCCCGCGCTCCGGAACGCCCTCCCAATCTCGGGCGGGCGGCCGGCGATGAGGAACGACGCCAGAATCACCGTCGCCCCGGACGCAATCGAGCCGACCAGGACGTGCAACACCGAAAACAGCCTCTCGGCAATGAGCGGCAGCGACGCAAAGAATTGTGGATAGTGAGTGCTCTCTTCGCCTCCGACGCTTCTCACGATCGGTTCGGCAATCATCGAAATGCCCGGCCGGTGGAACAAGACGATTCCCGCCGTCACCAGGAGCTGCACGCCGGCATACAGCCCGAACGGCAGAAGCAGCTCCGGCCGACGCAGCGCGGACAGCGCAAGGCGAAGGCTGAGCCAGAACTCTGTAGCCCTAACGTGTTTGTAGCTCATGGAATAAAGCAGAAGAAGCAGAGCCGCCTGTGTCGACCTGCTTTGCTTTGCAAGGAAGACTCAGGCCGTCCTTGGAGAGCCTCGGGAACGGCACCGGGCAACTCGCAGCCGGGCCATGCCTCATTTCACCCTGACGAAGAAGAGGAAGACCACTCCCGCCAGAAAGGCCGCGAATACAATCATCGTCAGGTGCTTTCCGTATTGACGCAGAAGGGGCCTCAGCAGGATCGGCACGGCCGATTTCTCCTGGACGCTCCCGCGGCCGGCCGCAACACTCGGTCGAACCACGGCCTGCCCGCTCCCCGGCCGATCTCCACCCGGAGCCGACGTCATCGCGCTGTCACTGCCGGCCTGTTCAGACACCGTTCCCGATTGAGCCGTGGAGACAGTGACTCTGTCGGCGCCGGCCGCTCGCCCCGCTTGCGGACTCGTCCCGAGCAAGAAGGCCACTCCCCGGTCGCCCAGGCTCTTGGCCTCCTCCGATGTGACGTCCAGCAGACCGGCGATCAGCGCGATCCCGGCGCCCAACACGATCAGCGTCAGAATGAACCGGGTGAACCAGTGGTGCACGATTCTGGGAAACGCAGACTGGGACGCGGCCGCCTCGCCCGGCCTGGGGGCGAAGCCGTAGCGCCTGTCTTTCAGAGCCCCGTCGAGCTTGTTGAGGTATATGAAAATCGTGTGCCACTGGGCGATTACTTGCTCAGTCTCCTCCCTGGTAAGAGGCACGGGCGTCGCGAGCGTCGTGAAGGAGTTCAGCATGTCGGTGATGTCACGGACCGTGGCAAGAGCCTCCGGGTCGACGTTTCTGCCCTTCTCAATCACCGTGAGGACCGGCAAGAGATGGGCAATCCGGGCCTTCAGTTTGAGAAATTCCTCCTCCTGGGCCCTCTGTACGTCCTCCCTTCCCAGACTCGTCTTCAGGAATTCCCCAAAGCGCATCCACGTGTCTATGAGGCGCCGCACCCTTCTTCTGCCGTTCACACCGTTGACTGACAGCATTGTCACTTCCTATCTCATGAAAACCGTCTGCAGCATTGAAAGCAACGCATACAGAAACTCCGCGGTTCCAGGCAGTCTACCAGAATATCCTCGCGATAACGATGTTCTTTTTCGGGACGACGCTTTGTTTCTCGACTCTCTGTCCCGTCTTCTTTATCACGTAGCCCAACGAGACGGCGATCTCGTAATCGGAGATCTTGACGAGCCTTCCACAGTACCTGGCCCCGTCGACCGTGTAAAGCTGGACGAAGCTCGTCGACGGCGCATTTCCACCCCAGGCCCTCAGGAAGAATACCTCCTGCCCGACGAAAACGCAGGGCTCCACGTCGGAGGCAAGAAAATAGGGCCGGTAAATCTCCGCGGCGGCAGCTGTGCACAGCGCCGTGCTGGCAAACAAAAGGAACAGCGCCGACGCGACAAAAGCGTTCTTCATGACAAGGCCTCCTTACTTCCAGCTCGGTGAACTAACCCCTTTACATGACCTGCGTAAGGGCTCGGAATATCTGAACCAGCGCCGGCCCGAGTATCACCACGAGCAACGCAGGGAAGATGCACAGCACGAGGGGAAACACAAGCTTTACGGTCGTCTTGGCCGCCGCCTCCTCCGCCCTCTGCCGTCTTCTCGTTCTCAGCGAGTCCGCATGCACTCTCAGGGCCTGGGCCACGCTGGTGCCCAACTTGTCTGTCTGAATGAGCATCGCGACGAGCGAGCCGAGGTCCTCCACGCCGGTCCTGGTCGTCAGGTCGCGCAGTGCCTGAACTCTGGGCTTTCCGGCCTTCGTCTCCTGGCTGACCTGAATGAACTCCGAGCTCAATGCCTGGGTTGTCATCCTCATTTCACTCGCGACCCGGGCGATGGCGGCATCGAGCCCCAATCCTGCCTCGACGCAGACAACCATGAGATCAAGAGCATCCGGCAGATGTCTGATGATCTCCTTCTGGCGCCGTCTGGCGGCATGGCTGAGCCAGTAATCGGGTATGAGATAACCTGCAACGGCCCCCAGGATACCCAGAAGCAGAATGACAGCCGGAGGCTGTCCGAACCAGAGCCCGAGGGGAATGTAGACAAAGAAAAGCACCATCGCCAGGAATATCTTTGCCCCGCGGTATATCCTGAGAGCGTTGTCCCTTCTGTACCCCGCGTAAGTCAGCAGTCTCTTTATCCTCGGTTCCGCCGTCTTCTGGCGACTGGGGGCAAGGCCCCCCACAACACCCTTGAAAGAGTCGAGCGCCGCGCCGGATACCTTCCTTGCCTTCGAGAAGAGCCTCGCACGCTTCACGACGTGCTGTCTTCTCTCCTCCATGAGCATCTCGACGCGCTTCTCGATCGGCTCCTGCGGTCTGAAGGCGAAATAAAGCAGGACGCCGGCACACAGGGCAAGACTCCCGAAAACCATCAATGCGATGAACACAGGTGAAAGGAACATGCTAAACCTCTATGTTTATGATCCGTCTTATCCAGAGATAGCCGGCGAGCTGAAGACCGACGGCGAAGCCAATCATGTAGTGTCCGAGCGTCTCTTTGAAGAAGAACAGGATGTACGTAGGATTGAGTAGGAAGATTATCGCGCCGACACACAGCGGAAGCAGGGCCAGCACGATTCCGGACAGTCTCGCTTCGGCGGTCAGGGCACGAAGCTGCCCCAGGATCTTGAATCTCTCTCTGATGGTGTAGCCTATCTTCTCAAGAATCTCCGCCACGTTCCCGCCGGATTCCCTCTGGATTATCATCGCGATCACGAAGAACTTGAGATCAATGCTGTCGACTCTCTCGCTCAGATTGAGAAGCGCCTCCTTGAAGCTGAGCCCCAGATTCTGCTCGTCAAACGTCTCCTTGAACTCCTCTGAGACCGGCTCCGGCATCTCCTCGGCCACCATCTGAACCGCACCCGTAAAGGAGTGTCCTGCCCTGAGCGCGCTCGTCATGAGGTCCAACGCGTCAGGGAACTGCTCCATGAACGACAGGAGCCTTCTCCGTTTCCTTCGCAGCACGTTCACCACAGGAAGAGACCCCAAAACAATGCCCAGGATTACCCCCGAGACCGGGCTTTTCCCGATCCAGAATCCGAGGGCGAAACCGCCCACACCGAAGATCAGCGTGAAAAGAAGCAGCTCGCCGACCCTCATGGGAGAGTCGGACTGCTTGAGAATCCTGTCGAGCCTCCGCGCAACGGCGAATCTCGAAAGCCACTTGTTCAGAGTCGGAATCTGGCTCAGGAGCTCGTCCCTCAGAATGCTCGGCGACACCACCGTCTCGCCTCCCCGCCGGCCGAGCGTGCTCAACCTCCTCCTCAGTCTGCTGAGCTGGGTCTCTCTGGAACCCTGCCACGCAAGAAAACCCGCCACTATGGCCAGGACCACGGTCAAAAACACAAACAGCAGTGCTATTCCCAGCAACACGTACTCCTTTGTGAGACTAAACGTCGTCGAAGACCCCGGACGGCAAATGCACGCCCGCCAAGGCGAGTCTCTCGGCAAACTTGGGCCTTATACCGGTGGCTTTGAACCTGCCGAGCACCGTACCGTCCTCCGCCATGCCGACCCGTTCGAACACGAATATGTCCTGCATCGTCACCACGTTTCCCTCCATCCCCACGATTTCGGACACGCAGTCAATCTTTCTCCTTCCGTCGCTCAGTCGGGAAATCTGAATCACTATGTCGAGCGCAGACGCGATCTGTTCCCTTATGGCTTTCTCCGGCAGGTCCAGCCCCGCCATTAGAACCATGGTCTCCAGTCTGCTGAGCGAATCGCGGGGAGTGTTCGCGTGAATGGTAGTGAGCGAGCCGTCGTGGCCCGTGTTCATGGCCTGAAGCATGTCGAGAGCCTCGTCGCCTCTCACCTCTCCTACTAAGATTCTGTCGGGACGCATTCGAAGGGCGTTGCGAACGAGGTCCCTCTGTGTTATCCGTCCCTTTCCTTCTATGTTGGCCGGCCT
>JAZDPI010000151.1:0-8362 GCA_043797775.1 Candidatus Eiseniibacteriota bacterium | reverse complement strand
AAGCTTCTGCTCAGAGCATTCCCGGACATATTCACGGTGGAGTTCACCGCCAGGATGGAAGACAATCTTGACAGTGTGGAAGAGGGTCAGAAGAAATGGGTGGACGTCGTGCGCGAGTTCTACGGTCCGTTCGAGCTGGATCTTGCCGAGGCGGAGCGCACCAAGTCGGAGCTCAAGCAGGAGGTGATAAGCGAAACCGGTCTTGTGTGTGAAGTCTGCGGCAAGAAGATGGTGAAGAAGTTCGGACGCAGGGGAGTGTTTCTGGCCTGCAGCGGCTACCCCGCGTGCAAGTTCACGAGACCGACGGAGGAGGACGCGGCGAGTATCCCCGCCACCAAGGAGAAATGCGACTCGTGCGGGGCACCGATGAAAGTCAGAGAAGGAAAGTACGGGCGATTCCTTTCGTGCTCAAGATACCCCGAGTGTACGGTCACGAAGCCGCTGACCCTGGGCGTGGGTTGTCCCGAGGCCGGATGCGGCGGGGAGCTCGTCGAGAAGAGGTCCAGGGCCGGTCGGGTGTTCGTCGGATGCAGCAGGTACCCGGAATGCAAGTTCGCCACCTGGGAGAGGCCTACGGACACGCCGTGTCCCGGGTGCGGCAGCCCCGTCACGTTCGAAAAAGCCACGAAGAAGGCCGGAAGAACTCTGCGCTGCCTTAAGTGCGGGCATGAACAGAGAGAATGAGGTCGTAATCATAGGCGGCGGTCTCGCAGGGACGGAGGCTGCACTTCAGGCGGCGAGAAGAGACGTGTCCGTGGTGCTCTACGAGATGCGCCCGGGCAGAATGACCGAGGCACACACTTCGTCCAGACTCGCCGAGCTCGTCTGCAGTAATTCGCTGAAGTCCGAATCCGCCGGCACGGCCTCGGGCTTAATCAAGGCGGAACTGCTGAGGTTCGGATCTGCGCTCCTGCCCGCCGCCCTCGAGGTTCGCGTGCCTGCGGGCACGGCCCTCGCGGTGGATAGGATGAAGTTCGCCGAGAAGGTGGAACGGCTTGTTCTCGATGAAGCTCAAATCGCGTTATTGAGGGACCACGTGTGCGACGTAGAGCCGGCAGTGCCGACCATTATCGCCAGCGGTCCGCTGACCTCGCCTGAGCTTTCGGCGTGGATCGAGTCCTTTCTCGGTTCCGGAAATCTCTTCTTCTTCGATGCGATTTCTCCGATAATCGACGGCAGTACGATAGACTCGGATAGAACGTTTCTCGCTTCAAGGTACGACAAGGGCCACGGGCCCTACGTTAATTGTCCGCTCAGCGAGGAGGAATTCAACCGGTTCGTCGACGAGTTGCTTGCGGCGGATGCATCCGAGTGCAGGAGTTTTGAGAAGAGACTCTTCTTCGAGGGATGTCTGCCCATAGAGGAGATTGCCCGCAGGGGCAGAAGGAGTCTCAGTTTCGGGGCCATGAAGCCGGTTGGTCTCGTGGACCCGCGAACCGGAAGGAGCCCGTACGCCGTCGTCCAGCTCAGGCCGGAGAACCGCGAGCGGACGATGTACGGAATGGTGGGTTTCCAGACGAGGCTCAAGATGGGAGAGCAGAAGAGGGTCTTCAGGATGATCCCCGGCCTCGAGAGGGCGAGTTTTGTCAGATACGGGAGCGTCCATCGCAACTCCTTCATAAACTCGCCGGCGTGCCTGCTGCCCACGCTTCAGACCAAGAAGAATCCGAGCCTCCTCTTTGCGGGACAGATTTCGGGTGTGGAAGGATACGTGGAGTCTATCGCCACGGGACTTCTGGCGGGAGTGAACGCGGCCAGGCTGGCCCAGCGCAGAGAACCCCTGATTCCGCCTGCAGACACGGCCCTAGGTTCTCTCTGCCGGTACATATGCACGCCCCGGGCAGATGAGTTTCAACCGATGAGCTTCAACTTCGGCCTTCTTCCGGTGTCGGGCGCGCCGGCGCGCGGAAGACTCCAGCGAAACGCGGCACTCGTCGCCAGAGCGTTGGCCCGGGCTGACGCGTGGGCGGAAAGTCTCGCATGAAACGTCCCCTGTCTGCCTACATTGGATATCTTAGGGATCAAAGGGCCTGCTCGCGTCACACGCTTGACTCATACAGACGGGACGTCGTGCAGTTCGCGCGATTCACCAGGAGGCTCGTGAACGGCGACGTAGACGTAAAGGGGCTGGATCCTCGAGAGGTGCGGGCCTTTCTGGTCCACGGGGGGGCCTCGGGTCTCGCGGACTCCTCCGTAGCACGCAAGCTGGCCTGTCTCAAGTCGTTCTTCAAGTACCTCGTTCGCTCGGACGTGATTGACGTCAATCCTGCGGCCGGACTCAGATTTCCGAGAAAGAGGCGGAAGCTGCCCGGTTTCCTGAGCGTGACCGAGGTCGAGAGGCTCTTCGCTTTTCAGGCACGCGATTTTGCGTCGTGCAGGGACCTTGCCATACTCGAGCTCCTCTACGGCAGTGGGATCAGAGTGGGGGAGTTGGTGGCGCTCAACCTCGAGGACTTGAAACTCTCCGAGCGGCTCGTGCGCGTGAGTGGAAAGGGGAGAAAAGAGAGGGTCGTGCCTTTCGGGGCGTGTGCGGCTGCCGCTCTCGGGAGATATTGCGCGTTCAGATCGGACAGGCTGGAGGGGCTGGCCCGCTTTCGCGGGCGGCCCGGGCGGGAGGCCGGCGCTCTCCTCTTGAGCCTGCGAGGCGTCAGGCTGACCGTTCGCAGCGTGCAGAGAATCGTGGCGCAACGGCTGGCGGGAGCAGCGAAAGAGAAGTCCGTAAGCCCCCACGTCCTGCGTCACTCCTTCGCCACGCACCTCTTGGACGCCGGTGCGGACCTGAGGGCCGTGCAGGAATTGTTGGGACACTCCAGCATAGTGACCACGCAGATATACACGCACGTCTCACTCAGGCGGCTCAAAGAGGCCTACGTGAAGGCGCATCCTCGGGCCTGACAACCGAAGGCGTCGAAGTGGAACTCCTTTACACGGCACCGGACGGGACAGAAAGAAGCGTCGCGATAACGCCCCAGATGGTCCGCCAGAGGCTCCAAAAGGTTGTGGAAGACAGGGATTTGAGCCGGTATATTCTGTGAGTTGGGCCACCGGCTGTTACCAAGAGGAGGTAGGATGCCCGCCGTGTTCAAGGGTCGCAAGGGACGGGTCATGGGATTGCTCTCGATAAGAGACCTCGACAGGGGACAGATACAGGAACTCATCGTTCTGGCGGCCAAGAAAAAGAAGGAACTCAGAGAAGGCAAGGTCAGCATCGATCTCGCCGGAAAGGTGCTGGGGATGATCTTTCACAAGCCCAGCCTGCGGACGCGCGTCAGTTTCGAAGTCGGGATGCATCAGCTTGGGGGAACGGCACTCTACATCACGGACCAAGAACTCGGGCTGGGACAGCGGGAGTCCGTGGGAGACGCGGCCAAGGTGTTGTCGCGATATGTCGACGGGATAATGATCAGGACCTTCGATCACTCCGTGGCCGTGGGACTTGCCGAAGCGGCTTCGGTGCCCGTGATAAACGGGCTCACGGACCTGCTGCACCCGTGCCAGGTGCTTTCGGATCTCTTCACCATATGGGAAAAGGGACGTGACCTCGACTCGATAACGGTCTGCTACATCGGCGACGGCAACAACGTTTGTAACTCCTGGCTCAACGCTTCGACTCGCTTCTCCTTCCGGCTCCGGTTGTGTGTCCCGAGGGGACACGAGCCGGCCGCAGGCATACTGCACCTCGCGCAGAAGGAAGCCCGGGGGGCAGTGGAGATAATGCGGGACCCGGCCGCCGCCGCGACAGAGGCGGACGTGATATACACGGACGTCTGGACGAGCATGGGTCAGGAGAAGACCGCGCAGAAACGGAAGGCGGCCTTCGCCGGCTTCATCGTTGACGGCGCCCTGGTCAGGCGCGCGAGGCCCGGCTGCCTTGTCATGCACTGCCTGCCCGCGCACAGGGGCGAGGAAATCAGCGAGGACGTCATGGACGGGCCCAACTCCATCGTTTTTGACCAGGCAGAAAACCGGCTGCATCTTCAGAAGGCCGTTCTCTTGAGGTTGCTCTCGTGAAAGAAGTCCCTTGGGTGCTCAGAGCCGGCATGTTCATGCTCATTCCGCTCCTGATACTTCTCTTGCTGGCGTCCTGCGCGCGCAGAGGCATGCCTCTGGGAGGCCCGCCGGACGTCGACCCGCCGCGGGTGGTGTCGTTCCATCCGGATTCCGGTTCGGTCTCCGCGGGCGGCGTCTCCGAGATTTGCGTGACGTTCAACGAATCCATGGAGAGAAGGAGCGTGCGCGATTTTCTGGTCTTAAGACCGCACGTCGACGTCAGAAGTGTGAGCTGGAACGGGAACACTCTCTGTCTTTCCCTGGCGGACTCACTCCAGCCGTCCGCGACGTACTGCGTGCTGTTGATGGCGGGCTACAGGGACGCACACGGCAACACGACCAGGGTGCCCCACCTCTCCATTTTCTCGCCGGGCGAGAGCCTGTCCTCCGGCACGATTTCCGGCAGCGTCACCGTGAAGGGGCTTCCGTCTCCGGGCACTCAGGTGTGGGCGTTCGACACGGCGGCCTGTCCCGCACCCGATTTCTCAGAGGATGAACCGCACTACGTTGCACAAGCGGGGCCCCAGGGCGACTACAAGTTCGTTGGGCTGCCCGGGGGCACTTACCGGCTCTATGCGTTTGCAGACAAGAACTCCAACAGGACCTACGATACCGGGGAGGACTTCCTGAGCCCGGCCCCCGGCCCGATTACTCTCGTTTCCAGTGCGGATGTCGTGAGTGGGTTGGACATGAAGCTCGTGAACCCCGCTGAGCCGGGCGGCATATCAGGCGTGGTCGAGCACTGCCGGCCCGACTCTCTCGTCATCACCGTTCTCGTCACTTCCGCAGGAGATTCGCTCCGTACGGCCGGCGTCGCTCTGGCGCCGGACAGCAGCTTCAGCATCACGGACCTCCCGTCCGATCGCTACCTGGTGAAGTGCTTCGTGGATCTCAACAAGGACGGGCGGCGCGACGAGGACGAGACGGTGGGCTG
This sequence comes from Candidatus Eiseniibacteriota bacterium, assembly GCA_043797775.1. Classification (GTDB taxonomy): domain Bacteria; phylum Eisenbacteria; class RBG-16-71-46; order JAFGJU01; family JAFGJU01; genus JAZDPI01. Next base: position 3,378 of record JAZDPI010000151.1, on the reverse strand, counting down.
CGTCGAGACTCACGCCGTTACGGTGCCGCCGGGTGAAGTCGTCAAGGACATTCGGCTCAAAATCGAGTGCGAGATCGAGGAGCCGCCTCCCGACGGCGAGAGCACGCGTTGAGGTGAAGAACACATGGGAAGCATGAGAAAAGGACGCCCCGGAGGGGCGGCGCTCCCCCGGACAAGGAGAGTCCGCGGGCGCAGGGAGGCTCTGCACTTCTACAAGGTTTCCGGCGCGGGCAATCATTTCGTGTTGCTTGACGTGAGGAAGGAGGAGCCGGCGATGAGGAGGCCTCCTCTTGTTCGAGCTCTCTGCGTTAAGGCACACTCCGTCGGGGCGGACGGAGTCCTTTTCGTGGAAGGGAGCCGTGACGCCGACTTCAATCTCTCGTATTACAACTCCGACGGCGGCGAGGCGGCTCTTTGCGGCAACGGGGCCCGCTGTGCGGCCGTTTATGCGTTCGAGAAGGGAATAGCGGGGTGTTGCATGTCCGTCGGGACTCGGTGCGGAACGATCCGAGCGCGAATCAAGGAGGGGGTCGTCGAGCTCGAGCTGGAAGAGGCCAGAAACCTGAAGCAGAACGTGGCTGTCCTGACCGACAACGGAAGGATCCTCGGGAGCTTTGTGGAGACCGGCGTGCCTCACTTCGTGACGATTGTCGCGGACGTGAACGGCGTGAACGTGGAGGTCCTGGGAAGGCAGATAAGACATCACAGACTCTTTCAGCCGGAGGGGGTCAACGTCAACTTCGTTCAGCTCCTGGCGGACGGCTCTGCTTCAATCAGAACGTACGAGAGAGGCGTGGAGGCCGAGACGCTGGCGTGCGGGACAGGCGCTGCTGCCGCGGCCGTGTACCTCGTTGCCAACAGGCTGGTCCGCGCCCCGGTGCGTCTGAGCACGAGGGGCGGGGATGTCCTGCTCGTGGAATTCGGGAATCCGAGTAATCCGTTACAACAACTAACGTTAGTGGGGCCTGCTCGAGTTGTATATGAGGGCGATGTTGCCTACGCACTGCTGAGACAGGTTTTGAGGAGACGAGGGTAGAGAAGGAGACAATAGCAATGTTTCGGGGACTGTTCGTTGCGATGGTTACGCCTTTCAAGGGCGGGGCCGTGGACCGTGAGGCCGTGACTGCATTGACGAAGACGCTTGTGGACGCGGGATGTGACGGCCTGGTGCCGTGCGGGTGCACCGGAGAGGCGGCGACTCTGACGCCCGACGAGAGAAGGGAAGTCATAAGGCTGGTGGTGGAGCGGGCGAAGGGCAAGTGCAGCGTTGTCGCCGGCACCGGGACCAACAACACGCTCGAATCGATAACGCACAGCAAGGCTGCCGAGGAGCTGGGGGCGGACGGCGTGATGCTCATAACGCCGTACTACAACAAGCCGGGGCCTGAGGGACAGTACGAGCACTTCAGGGCCGTGGCGGCGTCCGTAAAGATCCCCGTTGTTCTGTACAACGTTCCGGGCAGAACCGGTGTCAACATGCTGCCCGAGACTGTCTGGAAGCTCGCAGAGCTCAGCAACGTTGTGGCGATCAAGGAGGCGAGCGGCTCGCTCGACCAGGCGAGTCTCATACTGAGCAAATGGGAGGGCGGATCGAGTGCGCCTTTCACACTGCTCTCGGGCGACGATTCGCTTGCACTTCCGATGCTCGCCGTGGGAGCGAGCGGCGTCATATCCGTCGCAGCCAACGTGGTTCCGGAGATGTTGAAGAGAATGCTGGACCTCTTTTTCGCCGGAGACACGGAGGGCGCGAAGCGGATTCACTTCCAGCTTCTTCCGCTCTTCAAGGCTCTCTTTCTGGAGGCGAACCCTTCACCCATAAAGAAGGCGTGCGAGCTCATGGGCCTTTTTTCGGGTGAGCTCAGACTCCCACTCGTGCCCGTCAGGAGAGAGACCGAGGAAGCGCTGAAGAGGGAGCTCAAGAAGCTCGGAAAGGTCTGAAGTGTCGAGACCGGCGGCGGACCGCGGCCGAAAGAGGAGACCTGAAAGCACATGAGATCAACCGTTCTTGTTGCCGGGATTTGCGGGAGGATGGGGGTGAGAGTCGCGGAGCTCATCGTGGACGATGCCGAGCTGGACCTTGTCGGCGGGATCGAGAGGAGCGATCACCCCAGCGCAGGCAGTCGGATTCACGTCGGAGGACAGGAAGTCACGGTGTACGCCGGCTTCCGGGCCGAGGCTGCGCCCGCGAACGTCCTCGTAGATTTCACAAGCGCGGAGGGCACTCAGACAGCAGTCGAGTTTTGCGTCAGGACGTTGGCGTCGCTGGTCGTGGGCACGACGGGTCACAGCGAGGCCGGGCTGGAGAGCCTCAAGCGCGCCGCCAAAGAGATACCTCTCCTTCTCTCGCCGAACATGAGCGTCGGCGTGTCGCTGCTGTCCCGGGTGCTGCCCGGCCTGCTTGACGCCGTTCGGGGCGAGTGCGAAGTCGAGATAGTCGAGAAGCACCATCGTTGGAAAAAGGACTCTCCGAGCGGCACTGCACTCAAACTTGCTGACGCTCTGGCACGCTCTAGGCCCGGGGAGCCTCCGTTCCGCCTGGCCTACGGGAGGGACAGGGGCCTGTCCGAGAGGGACAGGGGATCCTTGTACGTCCACTCCATACGCGCAGGCGACGTGGTCGGCGAGCACACTGTGATAATCGGATTGAGGGGCGAGCGAATCGAAATCAAGCACGTGGTGGAGTCCAGGGACTGCTTTGCGCGGGGCACAGTTGCCGCGATCAAGTTCCTTGCAGGCAGGCCTCCCGGCTGGTACGTGATGGAAGATGTTGTCGGACCGCACTCGTAGCACTGCGCTTCTGAGCGGAGGCGTTCGCGGTGAGAGCCGCCGCGCTGTGGCTCTCTTCGCTTTCCTCTTTGCTCTCCTTCTTTTCTTCCCCCGCGTTTCCTGCGCCCAGGCCGTGTTCGGAAAGAACAAGGTACAGTACTCGGATTTCGACTGGTTTCAGACACACGGCCGTTACGTCACCGTCTATTTCTACTCCGAGGAGCGGGAGATCGCGGGTCAAGCCTTGGCGCTCGCTGAGGCCGCGTGTGCCATGCTGAGTGAGAGCCTGCATCACGAGCCTGCGAAGAGAATCCCTCTTGCACTTTACAGCTCCCCCGTGGACTTCCAGCAATCCAACATAGTCCCGTTCCTTCTGCCCGAGGAGGTGGCGGGTCTGACCGAGTTCGCGAGGGGACGCATAATGGTGCCCTACACCGGCTCCTTCTTCAGATTCAAGTGGGTTCTGCTTCACGAGCTCACGCACGCGTTCATGATGGACAAGATAGACGCCGTTCTGCGGGCGAAGGGCAGGCCGCTGAACTACTATCCTCCTCTGTGGTTCTCGGAGGGACTCGCAGAGTACATGTCGGCCGAACAGACGCCGCGGATGGA
>JAZDPI010000144.1:0-5349 GCA_043797775.1 Candidatus Eiseniibacteriota bacterium | reverse complement strand
GGCAGCAGGTCAAACCGGAACGTGAGGCGCCCGTCCTGCGAGGGCACGCCTATCGGGGGCTGCACATCGAGAGCGATTCCATAGGAGGCGCCAATACCTGAGATAATGAGGTTCTGGATAGTCGTACCGTTGAGGTTCGCGCGCCGGATCTTCTCATGGCCCATGTCGGTCCAGTACATCTTCTGCGCATGGACGGCGGAGGCGGTCAGTGTGAACAACAGAACAAGAACAAGTACGGTAGCCCGCGCTTTCATGGACGCTCCCCCCTTTTCGCTTTCAGGCCAGATCAGGCGCAATGCTCCCCCTACAGTGATCCCCTTACGGTGTGAATTCCAGACCCTCGCACAGCTCACCCAATATTAACACACGCCTCGCGTCCACTCAACGCCCCTGGGATTGTCGCGTCCCTCACAGAGGAAAGAACTGACTCCCCCAAGGCACGATTATCCAACCTAAGCAAGCCTCCCCGACAACGACTTTTGATTGCAACAAGCTATCATATATGATAGCTTGTTCGCATGAAATGGCGCGACTTGCTGGCGAGCTTAGGTGGCGAACCCGTATTCTCCGCCTCGCTCCTCCAGACCGGTGATGTAAACAGGAGGGAGCTATCCGTCCAACTGAGCCGGTGGGTTAGGTCCGGCCGCTTGATCCAGCTGCGTCGGGGTGTTTACGCCATCGCGAAACCCTATCAGAGGACCCAACCACACCCATTCCTGGTGGCCAACACCCTTCGCAAGAACTCCTACGTCAGCCTGCAATCCGCACTCGCGTTCCACGGATTGATTCCGGAATACGTGCCGGTTTACATCAGCGTGACAAGCGGTCGGTCTGAGCAACTCGAGACTGCACTGGGGACCTTCAGCTATCATCGGATTAAGCCGGACTATCTGTTTGGCTTCAGACAACAGGAAGTCGCACCCAAACAGCAGGCGTTTGTGGCCGTTCCGGAAAAGGCCCTGATCGACCTGGTCTATCTTACGCCAGGTGCAAACTCGGATTCGTACCTGCGTGAACTCCGCCTTCAACATGCGGACGCGCTCGATGGCGAGACGCTTCAGAAGTTGGCAGCTCGTATGGGCAAACCCAAGCTCCGGTCCGCCGTGAAGATTATTCGACAAATGATTGACGACGAGGAGATGAATTTGACGTGAAGGATCACCTGCGGCATCTCGTGGAAAATGTCCACGGCGACGTTAATCAGAAAATCTGCATCGCTCGTGAGTACCTCCAAGCGCGCATTCTCCAGAGCTTTCAGGAGGATGGTGTCTTTGCCCGTTGGGCGTTTCATGGCGGTACGGCCCTTCGCTTCTTGTTCTCGCTGCCGCGCTTCTCTGAAGATCTGGATTTTGCGCTGATCCACATCGGTGAGGACGCGCTCTTTGAGCGAGCCGTGAGACGAGTGCAGACCGCTTTCCAGGCCGAAGGATACGATATCGCAATCAAGGGCAAACCTCAGAAGACCGTGGCATCCGCGTTCATCGGGTTTACTGGGCTGCTATACGAACTAGAATTGTCGCCGCAACGCCGACAGATTTTCTCTGTCAAGGTGGAGGTGGACACAAATCCGCCCGCCGGAGCTACTACGGATACGACGCTGGTCCGCAGACACGTGACACTGAATCTCCACCATTACGACAAGCCTTCGCTTCTGTCTGGAAAGGTGCACGCTCTGCTGAGCAGGCCATGGTGCAAAGGTCGCGACCTCTTCGACCTCGTATGGTATCTGGCCGACAGAGACTGGCCTGAACCGAACCTGCTCCTTCTTAACTCGGCCCTTTCTCACACCGGGTGGAAGGGTCCGGAACTTGCGGCTGAAAACTGGAAGAAGGTGCTCTTGGGAAAACTGAAGAGCCTTGATTGGGATGCGGCTCGCAAGGATGCACTGCCCTTCCTCGAGCGATCCCGCGAGGCTGACGTGATTCGCCCGGAGCATCTCTTGCGGCTGCTCCGATAGCACCGATACGGGGGGCTGGCCGGGCGAAGCAACCCGTGTCGATTTGACATTCACAACTGTGGCAGCGAAGGCAATGGCGTCCCCAAGGGGATTTGAACCCCTGTTGCCGCCTTGAAAGAGCGGTGTCCTAACCGATTAGACGATGGGGACGCCTGAAAGGCAGAGTCGAACGCGGTGAGACGTACGACCGCACGGCGACGAGCCGGTCTTCACGGATCCGCGCCGCGCCAAAACCGCACCTAATCTACCAGAACACCGAAGAGCTTGTCAACCCGGGTCGGCCTCCGCCCTCGACACGATGCGCGCGTTTCCCTTCCCCACTATCCGTTCGACCTCCGTCAGAAGCTCCGCGCTCAGCTCCACCTTGTGTCTCCGCAGAGCATCCGTCTCCGCCTTGAGCTCATCCGCCTCTCCGGCCTCCTCAAAACGCAGAGCGGTCTGCCTGAGCCCGATTCTCACCTCCGAGTTGCCTGGCGAAGAAAGCAGCGCGTTCTTGAGTTTGGAGTAGTTCTTGAACCCCTCGGGCAACCCGATTTCGAGCACTCCCTGCGAATAGAAACGTTCGAGAGCCTCGGTCAGAGGCTCAACGGATTCACAGAGTATCTTGGTGCTGTCGTCTTCCTTCTTGATTCTTCCGCTCACAAATATGGGCTCGTCCCGCCCCCAGCTCATGGACAGGGGTTTGCTCTTGGCCCCGTCTGATCCGGCGGCCATCTTCTCGTAGACGGAAGGAAACACGACGGCCTCTATCTTTGCGGTTTCGTCCCGGAGCGTCAGGAACGCCATTCGACGCGAGGTCTTCGTCCGGACTCTTCTGAACTCCGCCAGGAAACCGGCGACGGATACTGTCTGGCCGTTTTCCGCCCGAAGTGCTTCATCAATTGTGATAAGCCCCGTCTGTTTCAGCAGGTGCTCCCTGTCGCGCAGGGGGTGCTCCCTCATGAAAAGATCCGTGGCGTCCCGCTCCATCTTCCTGAGCTGGGCGTGCGCGAACTCGGGCATGTCGGGCACCTCTACGCACTCACCTTGCCTCACCCTCTCCCTCAGGCCGAGCTCGAACTGTTCCCTCGAGCCATCAGCGCCGTCCCCCGACGTCTCCCCCGCTCCCCCCCCGCCGGCGATCCTCAGTACCTGGCCCAGCACGGCGAGCATCTGGGAACGCCTGAGCCCGATGCACTCAAGGGCCCCGGCCTTGATGAGGCTCTCGATTCCCTGCCTGTTGAGCTTGCCCTCCATCCTGCCGCAGAAGCTGGTGAGAGAGCTAAAAGATCCCCACCTCTCTCTTTCGCTCACAATGTCGCGCGCGCTCGTCTCGCCCACGTGCTTCACGACGGCGAGCCCCACCCGTATGCCCTCCCCGTCGAGCGTGAACTCGGCTCGGCTTCTGTTCACGTCACAGGGCAGGAAGCTCTCGTTTCTCTCGCGCGCCACGGCCATGTAGTTCCGCATTCGCTCGATGAAGCCAAAATTGTTGTTGAGCAGGGCCGTTATGTATTCCCGCGGAAAATGAACCATCATGTAGGCACAGCGGTACGTCGTGAGCGCATAGGCCGCGCTGTGGGACTTGTTGAATCCGAAGCCCCCGAAGTGGAGGAGTAGATTGAAGACCTCCTCTGCCGCCCCGGCGTCGACGCTTTTCTCTATCGCGCCCGTCAGAAATCTGTGTCGCATTGACGCGAGATCCCCGGGGCGCCGCCTTGCTATGGCCAGGCGCAGGCCGTCGGCTTCCTCCATGCTGAAACCGGCCATGACCCTGGCGATGTCCATCGCCTGCTCCTGGTACAAAACCACGCCGAAGGTCTCGCGCAGCACGTCTTCCAGCATGGGGTGAGGATAGACCACGGGTTCGCGGCCGTGACGCCGGTCGACGAACTTGTCCACCAGACCGCCCCCGATGGGGCCGGGCCTGTAGAGGGAAAGCATTGCGATTATGTCTTCCAGCTTCTCGGGTCTGAGCTGTCTCAGGAGATCCTGCATTCCACTGCTCTCGAGCTGGAGCACTCCCAGGGTCTTCCCGTCAGCGATAAGGGAGTAGGTTGCTTCGTCGTCGAGCGGGATGGAATTCACCTCCAGAGCGGTCTTTCTGTGCGTCTTCACGAGAGAAACCGCCTCGTAGAGTGCGCTCAGAAACCGGAGCCCGAGCAAGTCTATCTTGAGAAGTCCGAGGTCCTCGACGGGACCCTTCGTGATCTGGGCAATCACTTCCCCACTCGCAAGTCTCTCCAGCGCCACGTAGTCCGTCAGGGGCGCGTCGGTGATGACGACCCCCGCGGCGTGGACGGAAGGGTGGCGAGGAAGGCCTTCGATGCTTCTGGCCGCGTCGAGAATGACCCTCGCCCGTTCGTCGCCACCGTACATCTTGGCCAACGGGATCGATTCCCTGAGAGCGCCCTCCACCGTGGCAGAGCTTCCCGCGGGCAGCGCACCGGCCACCCTGTCGATTATCTCCTGGTCTATCCCAAGCACCCTTCCCGCGTCTCTGACGGCGCTCCTCGGCGCCAGCGTGTCCAGGGTTGCGATCTGGGCGACACACTGCCGGCCGTACTTCTTGACGAGATACTGCACGACCTGGTCCCTGCACTTGTGGCAAAGGTCCACGTCAATGTCGGGAGGCCCTGCTCTCTCACGGCTCAGAAAACGCTCGAAGACAAGACCATATTTAATTGGGTCTACGTCAGTTATGCCCAGGCAATATGCGATTATGCTTCCGACCGACGAACCCCTTCCGGGACCGACGGGGATCTTTTGGGAACGCGCGAACCTGACCAGATCCCACACTACAAGGAAGTAGCCCGAGAGCCCCCTCTCCGCGACGGCCTCGAGCTCGTGTTCGAGCCTGTCCCGGGCCGCGGTAAGAGCTTCCTCGCTGGCGTAGCGCCTGCTGAGACCCTCTTCGCACCTCGTGCGAAGATAGCTTCTGGAAGTGTGACCGGGAGAGATTCTAAACCCGGGGAGGCGCGCACTGCCCAGGCCGAGGTTCACGCTGCACCTCTGAGAAAGCTCGACGGTGGCCGCCAGTGCGGCGGGCAAGTCCGGGAACAGCCCCTGCATCTCGCCGGGGCTCCTGAGGAAGAACTCCTCAGAGCCGAGCCTTCTTCTCTTGGGGTCGTCTAGGTGCGTGCCGGCCCCTATTGCGAGCAGGATGTCGTGTGTCCGTGCATCCTGTGGTTCCAGATAGTGGACGTCGTTCGTCGCAACCAGTGGAATGCCGTAGGAGGCGGACTGTGAAATAAGAAAATCGTTGAGCCTGCTTTCGCGCTTGATGGAGTGCCGGCAAATCTCCAGATAGTAATTGTGCTTTCCGAAAAGCTCCCTGTAAGCAGACACCAACCTCGCCGCCGCCCTCGAGCCGTTTCTCCAGAACACGGAAGAGACCTCTGAGCAGAGGCAGC
>JAZDPI010000137.1:0-6755 GCA_043797775.1 Candidatus Eiseniibacteriota bacterium | reverse complement strand
CACTCGTGGGGGTCTCGGCGCGCGCGGGCCTTCTGGACGAGAACAACAATCTGCCGGAGTTGGAGAAGCCCATGATGGCGGATGCCGTTTCCACCGTGATCGGGGCGGCCGCTGGGACGACGACAGGCGGGACTTTCATTGAATCGGCCGCGGGGATCGAGGCGGGTGCGAGAAGCGGGTTTGCGTCGCTGGTCACGGCGGTCATGTTTCTGCTCTGCCTTTTCTTCGCGCCTCTGTTCGTCTCGGTGCCGCCGGAGGCGTACGGAGCGGCTCTCATAGTCGTGGGCTTCCTGATGATGGAGCCCGTGAAGAACATCCCGTTTGGTGATTACACCGAGCTCTTCCCGTCCGTCTTGACGATCGCTCTCATGAGCTTTACCTACAACATAGCCTTCGGCATCACGGCCGGATTCGTCGTGTATCCCGTTTTCAAGATTGCCTCGGGCAGAGCGAGGGAACTCACGCCCGGAACTTGGGTACTTTTTGCGATTTCCACGCTGCTCTTCCTGTTCTACCCTTATGGTAGGACTTGAGGGGCAGGGCGCTTGGGGAGTCCAAGGTTAGTGCCTGGTTCCAGGGCCGCCGGATGTCTCAGACAAGGAAACACTCGATGAGAGAAGAAAACGTCGCCGTCGAAATCCACAGATGTCTCGACTGCTTCGATCCACCCTGCGAGAAAGCATGTCCCGCGTCAATTGCGATCCCTTCCTTCATTCGCGCCATGAGAACCGGCGATCTGCAGCGTGCCGCGAGAATAGTGCGAAAGGCCAACCCCATGGCCGCAACGTGCGGCGCGATATGTCCCGAAGAGGTTTTCTGCCAGTCGGTGTGCACGCGCGGAAAGCTCGACGAGCCTGTGAGGATCAGGGAGCTTCACGAATTTGCCACCGGATTCGATAGACCGATCTCTACCAAGGTTGACTTCTGCGGCTGGAGTGTCGCCGTCGTTGGGTCGGGGCCTGCCGGGCTCTCGTGCGCGCTCAGACTCGCGGAAAACGACGTGAAGGTCGACGTCTACGAAAGGGCCGAGCACCCCGGAGGTCTCCTCGCCGGCGTCGTGCCGGGACTCCGTCTGCCGCAGGCCGTGCTGCAGGCCGACGTTGATTTCGTTGCGAGTAAATCCGTGAAATTCGTTCTGGGCACCTCCGTGAAAGATCCGGCAGATCTCCTCAAGGTTTATCAGGCCGTTTTCATGGCCCCCGGGCTAGAGACCGACAGGAGGCTCGACATTGCCGGTGAGGAGTCTGTCGACGTCGTGCCTGGCCTCACTTTTCTGCAAAAAGCCGGGCGCGGCGAGCTGCGGCTCCTGAAGGGCAAGCGCGTGATAGTGATAGGCGGCGGGAATGTATCCATGGACGTCGCCTCAACAGCCGCGGAGCTCGGGGCCTCCGAAGTCAGGCTTCTCTATCGCCGCGGCCCGCAGGAAATAAGGATCTGGCAGAGCGGTCTCGAGGAAACCAGGCGGAGAGGAGTCGTAATCGACTATCTGGCTTCTCCTCTGGAGCTGGTCTTTCGTTCCGGGAAGCTGAGCGGCGTGAAGTGTATCTCGATGAGGCTTCTGGACCAGAGAGATTCGGACGACAGGCGCTGCTGTGAGCCTCTGCCCGAGACGGAGTTTCACCTTCCCGCAGACACTGTGGTGGCCGCCGTGGGCCTGACATCGAACTACAAGAGAGACATCCACGCCGGGGAAGGCCCCTCGACGTCCGTTGAAGGAGTATTCGCGGGAGGGGATTGGGTCAGAGGTGAGGGGACGGTCGTGGAAGCGGTGCGGGACGGCAAAACGGCTGCGGACGCGATACTCGCGTTTCTCATGGGGAAGCGGCACTGATGACGCCCGACTCCCCACTTGAAACCACGAGGGTGAAGCCGGCGTATCGCATATGGAGGTCAGGGTGAACGAGCATCCGATGTTCACCGATTATCTCAGGTATGCCGAGCGGTTGGGCTTGGGTGTGGCAGACCCGGCCAAAATAGAGCACGTCAGAGCCTGAGCGATTCCACGGCAGTGCGCATCTCGAACCTTCCCGGGTGCGCGGCGCCGTGCGTGGAGGATCCCGTGCGAGCGAAAGCAGTCGTCCTTGTGTGTCTTGCCCTGCTCGTTTGGTCCGGCCTGCAGTCGTGCGGACCGGGGGTGCGCCCCCCCGTCCCGGCGTGCGGTTCTGCGTCGGGATGGAGCAACGCGGGGCCTGCGCGGCACTTCACCAAGCACAGCCTGTTCAACTACATTGACGGTGGGGCCGAGCTTTTCCTCGAATTCGGATTCGCGGAATTGACCGTCCAGCGGTACGCCGGCGGCGGGCAAGAGCTGGCCGTGGAGACGTACCGGATGGAGAGCCCTGAGGCGGCCCTCGGAATCTACCTCATGAGGTGTGGAGAAGAGACTCCCGTGGAGGGAGTAAGCGCAAGGAACTCGGGTGACGCCTACCAGCTCACCGTAGTGAAGGGCAGCTGTTTTGTTCAGGTGAACAATTTCGGTGGGGACGAGAAGCTCGTCCCGGCCATGGTGGCGCTGGTTCGGCGCTCACTGGAAACCGTCCCCGAGGGAGACTCCGTGACGTTGTTCGCCCTCCTGCCCCCAAACGGGCTCATCCCGCGCTCGGAGCTCATCGTGCGCGGGCAGTTCGCCCTTCAGCCTATTTTCACGTTCGGTAGCGGCGACGTGCTTCAGCTTGACGGAAGGGTCTTCGGAGTCGTAGGCGACTACGAGACAAGCGATAACCCCTCCCACACCCTCCTCGTGTTTTCGTATCCGACCGCCGCCGACGCATCTTCCGCGTACCGGAACCTTGGCTCCAATCTGGATGCAAGGCTCGAGGTTCTGGACACGTGCGAGAACGGCCTGGTCTTCAAGGATTCTCGCGGCAGATTCGGTGTCGTCAGCCTTGACGAGAACGTGTTGGAAATACGAATCTCGCTGTCCAAGAAGCCGGGCTGTCCCTCCTGACGCCGGACGATCCGTATCGCCAATCGATTGATTGCAAACAAGTTGCGACGTCGCAAGCCAAATCCCATTTGACAATGTGGTCTCACAGCGTTATTCTAAAAGTATGGTGCCTCGCCCGGCAAGCTGAATCTCAAGGAGGGACTTATGAAGATATACAGGTGCCGTATCTGTGGGGATGCATACGTCGGCAGGAGAAAACCGGCAAATTGCCCCTTCTGCGGAGCCCCCGAGAAGCACATCGTGCTGGCAAAGAACTGGAAAGAGGAAATGATCTCTACACTTAGCGACGTGTCGGAGGGGAATCTGAAGCACGCCCTCGAACTGGAAATCAACAACGCCGGATTCTATCAGTGTGCCACCAGGGTGGCCTCCGATGAAGAAGTTAAGGCCATGTTCTCCGCCCTCGGGAAGATCGAGGCAGAACACTCATCCACGATCAGGAAAATGCTCGGGCTTCCGAAGGCCTATTCTTCGGAACACGAGGGCAGGTGCTATCCCACAGACGCACAGAATCTTGCAGAGGCACACCGCAGGGAGTCGAACGCGATTTCGTTTTACGAGACGTCTGCGAAACAGGCCGACGAGAAGCGGGTCAGGGAGGTGTTCGCAGCGCTAACAGAAATCGAGGGCGATCACCTTGCAATGACGTCACGGAAGAAATAGAGGGATCCTCGCGGCTGCGAGCCCGGGCCGCGAGGCCAGGTTGCGAGCCCAGGAAGTCTTCTCTACGGCCGCTTCGCCGGGCCAAGACGCAGCGGCTCCGCCATGGAGGAAGGGCACAGGGGCGACATCAGGCACGCCCCGCAGTTCGGTTTCCTCTCCGAACAGACCGCTCTCCCGTGAAGAATCAGTGCGTTCGCGAAGGGTCTCCACTCGTCTTGAGGCAGAAGCTCCATCAGATCCTGCTCTATCACGTCGGGGTTCGTGCTCGAGGTCAACCCAAGTCGCCAGGAGAGCCGCCGCACGTGAGTGTCCACGGCGATGGCGGGCTTTCCGAAGAAGTTTCCCAGAACGACATTGGCAGTCTTTCTTCCCACGCCTCGCAGAGAGGTGAGCTCCTCCATCGTGCCGGGCACACACCCGTCGAACTTCTCTACGATGTCCCTGCAGCACTGGATGATGCTCTTCGTCTTCTGTCTGAAGAAGCCCGTTGGGCGTATCTCCTCTTCCAACTCTGCGATCCGGGCGTTGGCGAAATCAGATGCAGTCACGTATTTCTTGAACAACCCCTGGGTCACCATATTCACGCGCGCGTCGGTGCACTGTGCGGAGAGAATGGTTCCCACAAGAAGCTGGATGGCGGATTCGTGCATGAGGGCGGTTCTGGCGTCCGGGTAGTCGCGCGTTAGAAGCGAGGCAATCTCTCGGGCCCGCACTTTCGTGTTTCTGACAGAGAGGGTGCTTCCTGCCCTCGATTCTGGCTTTCTCCGCCGAGGTCGCGACTTGGACCGTGTGTCAGGCATGACGGATTCTCCGATCTTTCATCCTGGCTCAATGCGTGTGCGTGCCCTGAGCACCCGGAGACGGCGTACTCACGAAGCGTTTTCCGGCGACCGAGCCTGAGTGCTTGCGTCTGACGATAAGATCCACAAACGCTTCGAGCCTTGTGGCCACTCCTCCCTCGTCCGAGTGTTCGTCGATGGGGAGAGGAAGCACCGGCATGCCGTAGTCATCTGAGACTCTGTGTATAACGCTCTGAGCCAGGACCTCAGGCATGCACGTGAAGGGCATGATAAGTATCACTCCGTCGAATCCCCTCCAGACCGCCTGGATGGTTTCGCCTATGCTCTGGCAGCCTGTACACAAATCTGGATAGCGCATGTAGGGAGACGCCTCTCGGATGGTTTTCTCGTGTTCGCGCCTTCCTTTTCGGTCCACCCTTATCGCCCTCAGTATGCTCTTGCCAAGCCAGTAGGATCTTTCTACCTCCACACGCATGTCTCCGAGCTTCTGCTGAAGGTGAAAGTTGACGTTTGGCTCTGCCATCATGTATGCCTCGCCGACGACCCTGATTCTCGCGACGGGTTTCTTCTCCGCTGAAGCCGTCTTTCTGAACTCGATTCTGGCCTCATCCAGTGCCGACTTGACTGCCCTGCCGCCGGGAGCGGCATCGACCATTGCGTGCCACTTCTTGAAGAGCCTGGTTGTGCTTCCTCGCACCAGCTCTCTGGGCCTCGTGTGCATCTCCAGGACTTCGAGCTCCTCGAGAGCGAGCAGTTTCCTGACTCCGAAGAGAAAGGCAGGGACGACGCTTCCCCAACCTTTTCCACCCCCGAACTGTCGAAACTGGCTCATAAACTCGACAGGCCTGTCGTAGTTGATGGGTATCATCTTGAAGCTGAATCCCAGGTCGTTGAGGATGATTTCCTGCGCGGGCCAGTAGAAACCCAGGCGGCAGTTGCCGTGGCTCGTGGCCATGGCCACGGCGTCCGCCCCCAGCTCAAGGCCCTCTATCATGTTTCCCAGGGTCACCTTGAAGGGAAGGCAGACCAGCTCCGGAGAGTATCTGGCTCCCAAGCTGATTGTCCGCTGGCTTGTCGGAGGCGGCACGACCATCTCCTGGCCGAGCCTTCTGAAGACAGACTTCATGGCCACCGTGAGGGGACCCATGTGGGGAAATGTGACTTTCATACGGCCTTCTTTCTCCTTGCAATGGCGTCCAGAAAGGCCTCGACCCTCGTCTCCACTCCCGTCTCCCCCGTGTGCTCATCCAGCACCAGAGACATGTAAGCGACGTTCGGGCTCTTCTTCGCCTCCGACTCCACGAGGACCTTGAGAAGTGCATCGGGCCCGCATTCGAAGGCTATCAGGTACATCACGCCGTCCACCGAGCTGGATCTGAAGAACATCCTCGCGCCCGCGAGCAGTTCCTTCGCCGCAGTCCAGTAAGGCGGGTAGTGAAGCTGTAATGCCTCGCGCTCCACGGCGGAAGGATCCAGACTCTTCAGAGTCAGGATGCGTATTCCCATGGAAGCGAGTCTCTCGCGGAGATTGAAGTTTATGAACGAATCGAAGAGATTGTACGGATGGCCCAGCAAAGCTATTTGCAGCCCCCTCCAGTTGGCACCGCCGACATCGTTGAAGAGGAAACTGGACTCGGACCTGGCCTCCGGCTCACCGGTGAACCAGTCCTTCTGCGCCCTGAAGGCTTCGTGCGTCGCAAACTTGAGCCTTCGCGTCTTGTTCAACCTCACCGCGATCTCTTCGAACTGTTTCTCCTGGCTCCCCACCTTTTTCCGCATGTCAAGGACGGGGTCGAGTATCTGCGGCAGGCCCGGCAGATTGAGTCTTATCATGTCGGGGAAGGCCACGATCTTGGGGCACGTATAGGCGTTCCTCTCCACGCTCAGGATCCTCGGGAGGAAAACGTACTCAACCCTGGGTGCGATCAGCGCGACGTGACCACACGCCAACTTCACCGGCAGGCAAATGTCCGTGAGGCTGTGCTGGACCCCCAGTTGTAGTATGCCCTTGTTCGTCGGCGGAGAGACGATCACCTCTTCGCCCAGGGCTTTGAGAAAAGTCTCCCAGAGCAGATGGTATCTGTGATAGAGGAGAGCGCGAGGGATTCCTATTCTTGCCACGACTATCTCGGTCCTGCCAGAGCGCCTTCGCGGTTACACACCCGCTAACGACTGTTTCCCTGTGCGAGACACTCTTCACACACCGGCGTTTCCTCTGCCGCGGATTGATACCTGCCGCACCTGTCGCCCCAGCCGGCTATCTTGCTGTTGTTCATCAGAACCTTCACGACCTCGCACAGATTGGGACATTCCTTGCATTCGAAGCTGGTTGTTCTGTAAGTCAC
>JAZDPI010000130.1:0-4779 GCA_043797775.1 Candidatus Eiseniibacteriota bacterium | reverse complement strand
AGCTCGCCCGCTCTGCCGCCGCCGAACGTGCTGAAGCCGACGTGGATCCTGCCGTTGAGAAACGTTCCGGGCGCAAGAACCAGACACTTTGAGAGAAACGTGCCTCCCGCCTCCGTCTCGGTCCGCCAATGGAATCGAGTGGTTGACTCACCATTCAGTGTCTGCTGCGGGGCCGCTTCCGCACCCTCCGCGCTCATTCCCGTTCTCTCCCGTTCCGGGCGCACGTCGCGCAGCGGCACTATCTTTGTGACCGTAGCCTGTTTGAGATCCAGCCCGGGTTGGGACTCGACCACGCGCCGCATGAGAGTCTGATACTCTTTCTTGTCCGCCTGTGCCCTTATGGCCTGAACGGCCTCCCCTCTCCCGGTGTTGAGCATGCGGAACTGAATGCCTGTCTGATCGATGACCCTGGCCATCTCACCGCCCAGTGCATCGATCTCCCGAACGAGGTGCCCCTTGGCCAGGCCGCCTACGGCGGGATTGCACGACATCTGCGCCACGTTGTCCAGATTCAGAGTGAGAAGGAGTGTCCTGAAGCCCATTCGTGAAGCCGCCAGAGCGGCTTCACAGCCCGCGTGGCCGGCACCTATCACCAGCACCTCGTACGCCTCAACGCCCGGGCTCTCTCGCATGGCTCTTTCCTTCTCAGGGTTCATGTGTGCATCACATAACTACATCTATGTCCGGCGCACGGCTCACTCGCGTGCACCACCAACGCGGGGCCCAACCGCCTGCAGGGGCGTCCGTGGCCTGCCGGCGCCGCTCGCCCGCACGTCTGCGCCCGTCGCATGATACGCACGATGACCGACTCGTGGACGCGCCGCCCACACGTGTGCGCCCGTCACTTGCCGACGCAGAATCGTGAGAATATGCTATCGAGTATGTCGGGACCAACGGTCTCCCCGGTGATGGCGCCAAGGGCTTCGAGGGCCTGTCTCAGCTCAAAGGCCAGAAGCTCCACGGGAAGCTGAGAGGAATCTTCCGGTCCCCCTGTCCCGAACAGGGCAACCGCCTGTTCGATGCTTTGCCGGGCTGACTGCAGGAGATCAAGGTGCCGTCGGCTTACCGACGCTCTTTCGTGAAGCTCGAGCTGAGAGCCCTTAACCATAGAGGTCACAAGCTCCTTGAGCTGCTCCAGGCCTTCGCCCTCCTTGGCTGACACGTCGATGACGCTCATGTGTCCGCCGTCGTCCGTCCGGGGGAGTGCCTTCCTTGCACGCTCGGACGAGGCGATGTCAACCTTGTTGACGGCCACAAGGCAGTGCCTGTCTGCCAGGGACTTGAGTATTGCAGCGTCGGCCTCAAAACCCGCGCCCGACGCGTTTCCCCCACCCGATGCATCTACAACGAGCACGACAAGGTCCGCTTGCCTCAGCTGTTCGAGGCTTCGCTTCACCCCTTCTTCCTCGACTTCCTCCGTGGCGCTCCTCAGGCCGGCTGTATCAACGAAGTTCACGGGGATACCGTTTATCTCCACTTCCTTCTCAATGGTGTCCCGCGTGGTGCCCGGCGCCGCCGCCACTATCGCTCTCGATGAACCGACAATTGCGTTGAAAAGACTCGACTTACCGACATTGGGCCTGCCTACGATCGGTACCCGCACTCCGCAGCCCTGGATCATCGCAACGGCGCGCTCCGAAACGATGCTATCGAGCAGCTCGACGCACTCCTCGAGGCCGGCTGCGACGGCCGTTCTGTCAAGGTCTTCCGGTACGTCTTCGGGGAAGTCGATGCGAGCTTCAATCTCGGCAAGCAATCGGACGAGCGTCGTTCTGAGTGCGCGAATCCTCCCCGAGAGCCCGCCCGTCAGTTGACTGAGAGCCCACTGGATTGCCTTCCTCGTTCTCGCGGAAACGAGCTCCGCAACGGCCTCTGCCTGAGCCAGGTCAATCCGTCCGTTGAGAAAGGCCCTTTTGGTGAATTCGCCCGGCTCTGCGGCTCGCGCACCGGCAGCCAGCGTTGCCTCGAGCACGGTCTGGCTTACAAGAAGGCCTCCGTGGCAGCTTACTTCAACGACGTCTTCGCCGGTGTACGTATCCGGGGCCAGCATTACCGTCACGAGAACCTCGTCCACAAGCTCGCCGGATGTGCTGAGGAGCCTGCCGAACCTCGCAGAATGGGACTTTGTCTGGGCGAGCTTCTCCTTACCCCTGAAGAGCTTGTCGGCAATCGCAACCGCATCGGGACCGCTCAGCCGCACGACGGCGATGGCTCCGCGACCGGGCGCGGTTGAGATTGCAGAAATCGTGTCCGCCATAGACGTCTGTCCCTCTGGTCGCCAAGCAGTGCACAAAGATGGAACAATGTTCACGCGGGGGAGGGCGAGACAGGCTCGGGCGTGTAGGACGGCCGGCATGCGTTGACCGCCGGTACTCGTCGACGGCCGGCACGCGCAGGCTGCCGCGCATGCCGCACGGCCGCTTGGGGTTCACTGCGACCCAGCTCGACAATCAAGCTCGACCGTCGTCTTTGGGACCTATCACGACGCGCTTCACAAATCCTTCGCCGACTGCAAAGGATCTTACGGCGGGATGGTCCCTGAGAGTGACATGAATTACACGCCTCTCGAACGCCTTGAGCGGCTCCGTCGAAATCTCCTGGCCCGAGGAGCTCACGCGATCAGCCAGAGAGTTGGCCAGCTTGACGAGCTGCGATTCGCGCCGCTTCCTGTACCCACCGACGTCCACAGAGACGTGTTTCCAGTTGGACGCGTCCCTGTTAACCATTTTGCTGACCACGTGCTGCAGGCACTCCAGGGTCTCGCCTCTCTTGCCGATCAGCAAGCCATCGGCACTGGTCGGTCCGAGCGAAACCTCCAGGGAATCGTTGGTATCCGTGCATAGCACCGTGCAGGAGAATCCCATGAATGCAAGGAGCTCTTTTACCAATTTCTCGGGATCGACCGGGGGCCGCGGCACGTTCTTCAGCCTTACTCGCACGCGGGCCGGCCTGGAGCCGAGGAAGCCAAACGCTCCTCGGCTTCCCTTATCAAGCACGTCGATATCAACGTCGTCCCTCTGGACGCCAAGCCTGGAAAGGGCATTCTGAACCGCCTCGTCAACGTTCTTGCCTTCTGTTTCGATGCAGTGACTAAGATGCTCGTTCATGAGAACCACTCCTTCTTCCCGGCGGCAATCTAAGAGTCCAAAGTCGGGTGCAGCCGCAATGCACCCGATGAAGATTGGAGAAGCGTCCGGCACTCGATGTTCTACCGTTTCGCCGGCGCCTTGTTCCCCTCGGGGGTTCCGTCCCCTTCGCCTCTCTCGGCCTCCTGGGCAACCTCCTTTGCCCCCTCGCTTCTCTGTGTCACGTACTGCTGAGCAATCGTCATCAGGTTATTGGCAGTCCAATAGAGCACCAATCCTGACGGCAGGCCGTAGAAGAAGAATAGCATGAGAATCGGCATGAAGTAAGTCATCGCCGCTTGCCTGGGATCCGTCGGGGTCATCTTCTGCTGCCAGAACATGCTGCCGGCCATAATGATCGGCAGGACGTGTATGGAGAATCCCGCAATCACCGCAACCGTGTCCGGCGACGACAGGTCACTTATCCACCACACAAAATGGGCCTGCCTCATCTCTATCGAGTTCATGAGCACGTTGTAGAGGGCGATAAACACGGGCATTTGCAGCAGAAGCGGCAGACACCCACCCAGCGGATTCACCTTGTGCTTCTTGTAGAGACCCATGACCTCCTTGTTGAGCTTCTGTGGGTCCTTCTTGAGCTTCTCCTTGAGCTTCTGTATCTCCGGCTGAAGCCTCTGCATGTTCCGCATCGACTTCATACTGCTCTTGGTCAGGGGATAGAACAGGATCTTGGTCAGAGCGGAAAGGATTATCGCCACGATGCCGTAGTTGGGAATGGCCTTGTGGCAGAAGACCAGAAACCAGAGAATCGCCTGGCTCAGCGGTCGTATCCAGCTCCAGCCCATGTTGACGGTCCGCTCGAGCTCCACGCCGAGAGCCTTCAGCCTCCAGAAGTCAATGGGACCGACGTACAGGATGCACCTGATGTCGGCCGTACCAGAGGGGGAGACGGGGAGGGCGATCTGTGTCCCGGAGAAGCTCTTGTCGGGGTTACCGTGGCTCATGACTCTGGAAACGGCCCCCTCGGGAGGCACAACTGCCGCCAGGAAATACCTGCTTCTCACGCCCGCCCATCTGACGTTTCCTGTGTGTTCCTTGACCGGTGTCTTCTTGAAGGAGTTGAGATCGTCACGGAACATCTCTGTGCCCAGAAGCGACACCGATGCGATATTGTGAAGCTCCTCCTTGGCGTTCCTGTCAGAAAGAGAAAGGCCTCCGGACCAACCGAGAAGACACTCGAGTTTCTCCGCCATCGGCGGCATCCCGGTCAGCTTTATGTCGAGCCCGATGACGTAGCTGTCGTCAGCGAATGCGTAAGTCTTCTCCACCGATGCCCCTGAGGTGTCGAGCGCATAGAAACGGAGCTTGCGGATTCTACCGGTTGAGGCATCGACGCTATCGGCCGCACTGAAGACTATGGAGTTCAGTGACGCGCGCGCAGTCGGAGAGACAACGACGAGCCCCAGCTCGCCGGGGGTTTTTTCTCTCACCAGGTCGACAGGCTTATCGTCTCTGCCCTGAAAGCTCTTGAGCCGCATGCTTGTCAGAGTGCCGCCGGCAGTTGCGAACGTGGCTTCGTAAAGGTCGGTCTCCACCTTGATTTCGCCGGGAGGGGGATTGTGGATGTTCCGAAAGTGCGCCAGTGCAGCGAGGCCTCCAGCGCCGGGCTCGAGACCGGGCCGGCCTCCCGATG
>JAZDPI010000226.1:0-2231 GCA_043797775.1 Candidatus Eiseniibacteriota bacterium | reverse complement strand
GGGATCGGCCGTTTTGTTAGGTGAATCATGAGAACTGTGTTCTATCGTTCGCCCTTTCAGCCGATGCTCAAACCTCCGAGGTACTCCTCTCGGGCCGGGGAGGGCACCACTCTGGGCCTTCCCGCGGAGGTTTCCCTCACGAGGTTCGAGAATGACGAGGCGTCGATCTTTTCAATCTGGACGGTCGCGGAGGATACTCTGTATCTCAAGTACTGGAAGCGGTTGCTTGACGTCGTAATTGCCTTAGCCGGCTTGATCGTGGGATTCCCCCTGGCTTGTCTCATTGCGCTGGCGATAAAGCTGGACTCGCCCGGTCCTGTCCTGTTCAAACAGGTGAGAGTAGGCCGGGGGGGAACCCCCTTCGTGTTCTACAAATTCAGATCCATGTTCATCGGAGCCGAGGGAATCAAGAAGGAATTCCTTCACTTGAACGAGATGGATGGGCCCGTGTTCAAGCTCTTCGATGATCCAAGAATAACCGGAGTGGGGCGGGTTCTTCGCAAGAGCAGTCTTGACGAGCTCCCCCAGCTCGTGAACGTCTTCAAGGGAGACATGTCGCTTGTCGGCCCCAGGCCGCCCGTACCTGAGGAAGTGCGGCTTTACGAACCCTGGCAAATGAGACGCCTGGCCGTGAAGCCCGGAATGACCTGCCTGTGGCAGGTCAGCGGCAGGAGCATGATAGGCTTCGACGAGTGGATGAGGCTCGACATCCAGTACGTTCGAAGCCGTTCGTTCCTGTTGGATTTGAAGATCCTCCTAAAGACAATCCCTGCAGTACTTTCCGGCAGGGGCGCATATTGATTCTGGCACGGCTCTTGCTGTCTCGTGCCGGGGGCAAAGAGGCTCTTGGGGATGCAACTGGGTTTGACACCCTCATCTGCCTCTGTTATTTTGGGGGGCCGGAAAGCCCGGGGGGTTGATTAGCGTCGCAACGAATAGAAAGGGCCTACGTTGGCTGGAGTGAGTATGAGGATTGTCACATCGGAATCAGATACCCACGGAGCAAGACGGCCGGCTACTCTTCTGAGAGGGGGTCCGCTTGGGCGGGCAATCGGGAGATGGGACGCTGTCGGCGCGGCCAAGTGCTTGCCGGCGTTTGCGATGGTTATTTCGCTGGCGGTTGGCGGTTGTGCGCCGGCCGGCACGGGGCTCGAGGGTCCCGGAAGTGGCACGCTGAGGGTCGAGGACATCAAGCAACCTGAAGAAGCAGGGGTCTGGGAGTCCGGACAGGATCGGATTGGCTGGGAGTCCGACGTCTACAGGCTTCAGCCGGGTGATGAGATCGAAGTTCTGGTCATGTACAACACGGATCTCTCGACCATCACGCGCGTGCTGCCGGACGGAAGCGTTTCGGTGCCCGTGATAGGTCAGGTTCGGGCTGCGACGCTGACGCCGGGAGAGCTTGCCGACGCGATTGCGGAGCGGCTCAGCGAATACCTCGTAGACCCAAAGGTGTCGATTATTATCAAGCGTCTCGCAGGGAACAACGTCTTTGTCTTTGGGGAAGTGAAGACCCCCGGAGCGTTCGAGATGCCCGGACAGATTTCGGTGACGCAGGCGATTGCCAAGGCGGGGGGGCCGACGAACGTGGCCAAACTGGGCAGCGTGCTCGTGATAAGAAGGACCTCGCCAGAAACCATCACCGGGGTGCGGGTCAACGTCGGGAGTCTCCTCGCGAACAAGCCCAAGTCAGGAGACATGGTGCTGCGTGCGTACGACATCGTTTACGTGCCTTCCACTTTCATAGGCAAAGTTGATAATTTCCTGGAGCAGTTCTTCACGAGAACGAGTTCGCCGTGGCTGTGGTACGTGTGGATGCGCACAGCCATAGATTGGGGAGACAAGACCACCGTCAGCGTGCCCCTGTCGAAGTAGGAACAAACCTCGGTATCAAGCCGGGTCAGGTCGATCCGTAGATGAGTTTACCGTGTCGTCAGGAAGGTAGGGTATGACAGAAGCGGTGACAGAGAGACATGAAGCTACTCTGCGGGACTACCTCGGGATCATGTTCCGGCAGAAGTGGGTAATACTTATCGTGCTCGCCATCCCGACGATCGTCGTTCTGATGCAGACAGTCGGGTCCAAAACGCTTTACAAATCCACCTCGACGGTGCTGCTGAGGAGAGGGCAGAAGGAAAGCGCGAGCGTCACCTCCGCGACGATTCTTCCGGTGGAAGAACAAGTCAGCTCGGAAGAGCAGACTGCCACCACCGCGGTCATCATCCGGAGGG
>JAZDPI010000118.1:0-6632 GCA_043797775.1 Candidatus Eiseniibacteriota bacterium | reverse complement strand
CCGGCCTCACACCGCAGGAGACGAGGCCGTCTGTTATCGCGTTCACGAGAAGCGGTGAGGAAGAGAGGCGGTTTCCGGCTATGGAGTTCACCTTGATCGCCACGACGTCTCCGGGCTCAAAGAACCGGGCCCAGGCGTCTTCGATTCTGGCGGCGCCGGAGAGACGTTTCATTGATGCGTCAAGGAGGAGCTTGTAGAAATCGGAGAGGTTCCCCGGCTTATGGGCCCTCCGGGCAACAATCACGAGAGCCCTGGGAGCGCCGGGCGAAGCCGCGGCTGCGTTCGAAGAGGCGGCAGCGCCGGCCGCGGCAGGAAGGTCCCCCGCCGCCTCGAATGCCGGGCGTGGAAGGGCTTCAGACGTTCGCTTGCCGTTTCCCGCCGGCGCCAGAGCTGCCATACCCCCCAACGAGAGGGCGCGCTTGATGAATTCCCGTCTGGTGAACATCCGATAAGTCCGTTTTCACTCTGAGAAGACTTCTGCGGTGAAAAGAAAGACGTCGGCGTCCCTCTTCCAGGCATCGGGCTCGAGGCCTGCTTTCTCAGCGCAGCAGTGCCTCAGAAACTCCTCCTTCGACCACCCTGTTTCTATCGCCACCTGCGGAAGGTAGCAACCACTCCTCGCCCCGCTCACGACGTAGATGCCGTGCTTGCCGAGCCGGAGTTCCTCGAGGGAAGACATCTTCTTGAGCGGGGAAAGCACCGATATTTCTATCTCTATCTTCTCTAGCTCGTCCCGCGCCACGGGAGAGAACCTGTGATCCTCGGTCGCGGCCGCAACGGCCATGCGCGACACGACCTCGTGGAGGGGCTTGTCGGCGACGAGACGTCCTATGCAGCCTCTCAGATTGCCGAATTCGTGAAGTGTGACAAAGGCGCCGCAGGCCAGCTTGAGATTCGGCTCGGTCGCGTCGAACTTGGGAATGGGCTTGCCTTGCAGCACTGCGTCAATCGAGCCTCTCGCTATTGAGAGCAGTTTCTCTCTCTCGGCCTGGGACAACGAGAACTCCTCCTTCTCTCCAGCCACGTCGGCCTTCCGCTGCCTGCCCGAGGAATTGAGGAGGGCGGCGGCAGCGTAGCCCACGACACCGCTCTTGTCCCCGGATACGTCTCCGGAGTTCGCATACTTGAGGATCGTGATGCTGTCTGCGCCGAGAGCTTTACACGCGGCCATCACGATCATCACCGCCGGGCCCCCACACATCGTACAGGAGAGATTCCTGATTCGCCTGCGAAGGACTTCGTTTTCCTTGGCGGCCGCGAGCTTGAGGTCCATGGTCTTCCACGATTCCAGAGTCTCGCCGTCCACCCTCTTCGCGTCTTCGTACGCGGGGTAGTGAGAAAGGTCGGTGCTTGCCACCAGGAGGGCCTTCCTGCCTCTTGCGATTCCGGCGAGAATCCTTCCCAGCTCCTCGCATTCCGATGCGGGAAGGTCGGTGGTCAGTATCGGTACTATCTTGAAGTCCTCGAGAACTACCTGGAGAAACGGCAGTTGAACCTCGAGCGAGTGCTCCGGCGTGTGTGCCCCTTTGTCGTCAACGAATCCACGGCCCGCCTTGACCAGCGCTCCGGCGGCCTGCTCGTCTATTTCCACACTGCCGAGTGGGGTCTGGAAGGTGCCGGAAGTGTAGACGGCGGCTCCGGACACGGGCATCCTGTGCGAGGGTCCCACGAGAAACACGACCCTGAAGTCCCCGCCCCTGACAAGAGAATAGGAGTGCGCCGCCACATCTCCCGAATAGACGTAACCTGCGTGCGGGACCACGACGCCCACGACGTCGCCCTTCGTTTTCGGCAGAACGACTCTGCCCAGAAACTCGTCTACGACCTGTCTGAGCTCGCCGCGCTCAGCCGGGTAGAAGGCTCCTGCGACTGCCGATTTTCTCACCTTCCCCACCTCCTTCTGAGACTTGCCGGACGTTTCTGAGCCGGAGCAGGCGGAAAGCAGAACCAGTCCGGCAAGGGCCAGTGCAATCGTCCAACGTACATTCCGTCTTCGCATAGGGGAGTCCGAAGGTCAAACGTGTACCGTAGCCAAGGGCTGTAAATGTTCTTCGCTACTTATTAGATTATACCCCTCGTGTGACCGCAGTTCCAGTCGGTTGGCTCGAGCCGCTCCTTACCGGTCTCAACCACGCCGATTCAGTCCAGAGCGCTTATCGAGAGCGCGGGGCGTCTCAACAGGCAGAATTCGACCCCTGCCTCCCCGAGCAGCCTCACGGCGTCCTCGTCGGGGTATCTTCCGCAAGCCACGACTCTCCTTATCCGTGCGTTCACCAGGATCTTCGCACACAGGATGCAGGGCGTGTGCGTGCAGTAAAGAGTGGCTC
The DNA here is from genome assembly GCA_043797775.1 of Candidatus Eiseniibacteriota bacterium. Taxonomy (GTDB): domain Bacteria; phylum Eisenbacteria; class RBG-16-71-46; order JAFGJU01; family JAFGJU01; genus JAZDPI01. The sequence continues at coordinate 4,305 of JAZDPI010000118.1, read as the reverse complement.
CGTTTATGCTTATGCCGTGAAGCCCGGCCTGTATGACCGCGTTCTGTTCGGCGTGGATCGCCCGGCAGATCTCGTGTTTCTCTCCGGAAGTGATTCCTCTCTCGTCACGCAGGCAACCCAACTCCAGACAGTCTCTCACTCCTGAGGGGGCGCCGTTATAGCCCGTCGTGAGCAGCCGCTTGCTCATGACTACGACGGCGCCGACGTGATGTCTCGTGCAGGTGGAACGCTCCGCGACCAGATACGCAATCTTCATGAAATACTCGTCCCAGGGAATGCGCTGGCGCGGGGACTCCGATTCGCTCCGAGCCGTTCTGGATTTCCGATTGTCTTGTGCTCTCCGAATGTCTCCCGACTTCCGATTGCGTCTCGATTCGCGATTCTCTCTCGGCTTTCGGTTCACTTGGGGTCTCCTGTTTGTTTGTGATTCCGCGTCAGACCCGGCGTGCCGCCGGTCTCCGGTCTCCAGTCCACTTTCGTTCCACGCCCGTCCCTCTCGGGCCAGGACCGGCTCGTCCGCTGCAACACGGCCAATTAGAGCGTCACTTCGTGCCAGGAGAAAATGTTCCGCTCATTCCCGCCGCTGTTGTAGCTTGTTGCCCGACAACTCGCTTGCCAGGCGCTTTTTGCATGTCCTTGTCACCGCACGCGTGTCTCCCGGGCAATCTGTGCCTACCGGACACTCACTTCTCTCAAACTGCCGTGGAGGTAAGAGATGCCAAAAGTCGTCATTCTTTGCGGCGGCGCGGGCACAAGGCTGCGCGAAGAAACCGAGTACAAGCCCAAGCCTTTGGTCGAAGTGGGCGGTAGACCCATCCTCTGGCACATAATGAAAATATATGCCCACTACGGTTTCAAGCACTTTATTCTGTGCCTCGGCTACAAAGGCCAGATGATAAAGGATTACTTCCTGAACTACGAGCTTCTCAACAGTGACTTCACCCTGGAAATGGGACGCAAGAGCAAGGTCCACGTCCACAACGGGCATCTTGAGGGTGATTGGGTGGTGACGCTCGCAAACACGGGTGATGCTGCGATGACGGGCACCAGGGTCAAGCGAATTGAGAGGTATATCGAAAGCGAGACCTTCATGGTTACCTACGGCGACGGGGTTGCGGACGTCGATATCCTTGACCTCTACAACTTCCACAGAAGCCACGGAAGGATCGGGACGGTCACGGGAGTGAGACCGTCCTCCAGATTCGGGGAGCTCATAGTGGAGGGGGAGGCCGTGGCGACGTTCAGCGAGAAACCGCAGGTACACGAGGGTTTCATCAGCGGCGGATTCTTCGTCTTCAACAAGGGGTTCTTCGACTACCTCGAAGACTCGGACGGTTGCATCATGGAACGCGGTCCGCTCGAGAGACTGGCGGGAGACGGCCAGTTGATGGTTCACAGACACCAAGGATTCTGGCAGTGCATGGACACCGTGAGGGATCTGCAACTGCTGAATCATCTGTGGCAGTCGCCTGCTCCGCCGTGGAAGGTGTGGGAAGACAGGCCGTGCAAGGCAGAGTTGCCCCTGAACGTATGAGGGGTCCGGGTGGGGTCGAGCCGTACCGTGCGTCGAGCCGGCCTGGAGGTGTCGAACCGGTGTGTCGAACCGTTGACCCGTGGAGGATCATGATGATAGACGGCGTTTTCACGAAGCCCCTGAGGCGGATTCCGGACGAGCGAGGCAGCGTGATGCACATGCTGAGGGAAGACGATCCCCACTTCGAGAGGTTCGGCGAAATATACTTCTCGGTTGTGTATCCCGGGGTGGTGAAGGGCTGGCACCTCCACAAGAAGATGACCTTGAACTACGCTGTTGTGTCGGGCACCGTCAAGCTCGCCATCTACGACCCTCGCCCGGACTCCCCCACCAGGGGGCAGACGGACGAGCTGTTCATCGGCGTGCATAACTACGCACTTGTCAGAATCCCCCCCGGTGTCTGGAACGGCGTAAAGGGGATCGGAACCGAGCCGGCCATTCTCGCGAACTGCGCGACCTTGCCTCACGATCCGGACGAGATAGTCCGGATGGATCCCTTCAAGAACGACATCCCCTACGATTGGAATCTGAAGTGCAAGTGAATTGTGCGCGTTGCGAGAGAGTTGCGACATGACGTGGGACACAACGTCAGGCCACGACCGGTGATCGCCGCGCGGCGTGCGCGTAGCGGCGAGCCGAGAAGGAGCCGAGATTGAAGGACTCAACGCAACTGAAGGACATCCTCGAAAGTGCGGTGGAACGCGCGGCGAGGAGCGCGTCCAAGTCCGAGATGGAGGAGACGATTCTCTCTCTCGTGCGCGCATACTGCAGGAAGTTCCATCGGGAACAGGAATTCGTTCCGGGCAAGACGCGCATTCCCTATGCGGGGCGGGTGTACGACGAAAACGACATGGCTTCTCTCGTGAGCTCGGCGTTGGAGTTCTGGCTCACCGCCGGGCGATTCGCGAAGAAGTTCGAGGAGAGGTTCTCGGAGTACCTGGGTGTCAGACACGTGGTGCTGACCAACTCGGGTTCCTCCGCGAATCTTCTCGCGCTCTCTGCGCTGACTTCGAAGAAGCTCGGTGAGAGACGGCTTCGACCCGGCGACGAGGTGATCACCGCGGCGGCCTCGTTTCCGACCACCGTGAATCCCATTCTCCAGAACGGGCTCGTCCCCGTCTTCGTGGACGTGGAGCTGGGAACGTACAGCACCACGCCCGACCTGGTGCGAAACGCCCTGTCGGACAGAACGCGTGCGGTGTTTCTCGCCCACACGCTGGGAAATCCCTTCGACTTTGCCGCCTTGCGGGACGCGGCCAGCGACCGGAACTTGTTCCTGGTGGAAGATGCCTGTGACGCCCTGGGGACCGTTCTGGGCACAAAGCCGGCGGGCGCCGTGGGCGACATCGGGACCTTCAGCTTCTATCCCCCCCACCACATTACGATGGGAGAGGGAGGCGCCGTCGTCACGAATGATCCTCAGCTCGCGGGGTTGACGGTCTCCTTCAGAGACTGGGGTCGAGACTGCTGGTGCGATCCCGGTAAGGACGACACGTGCGGCAAGAGATTCGGCCAGAAACTCGGGGAGCTGCCTTTCGGCTACGATCACAAATATGTGTATTCGGAGGTCGGCTACAATCTTAAGGTCACTGATATGCAGGCCGCAGTCGGGGTTGCTCAACTGGAGAAGCTGCCTGGGTTCGTGGAGAAACGAAGGAAGAACTTCGAGACCCTGCAGGCCGGGCTAGAAGAATACGGGGATAGACTGATTCTTCCGCGGGCCACGCCCGGCGCGGACCCCAGCTGGTTCGGCCTCCCGCTGACGGTGAGGGGGAACGCCGGGTTCTCGAGGGCGGAGATCATCGGGCACCTCGAGAGGGCGGGAGTCGCCACTCGGATGCTTTTCGGCGGGAACATAAGAAAGCAGCCGTATTTCGCCGGAGTGCCGCACCGTGTCTCGGGCAGTCTCGAAAACACGGACGTAATAATGGAACGGACATTCTGGATAGGCGTTTACCCCGGGCTGACCGACGCGATGCTCGCCTACGTCCTGGAGACGTTCCGCGGCTTTCTGACCCGCTAGATCTCCTTCACTTCAAGTTCGTGCCGAGGTAGTCCGCCAGGCCTGGTCTTTCTGAAGAAGCGGTGGTACATCCAGCTTGCCGCCAGGTAGAGTGCGATTGCCGCGATGAACGAGGGCACGTAGGAGTACCGCTCAATAAGCAACCCGCCTATCTGAACGCTTATCGCCCACGACGCAGTCCATGCAAGCATCAGCATGCTGTTCGTGACCGCATGCTCTTCCTTTCTGACCGCCTCCATTGCGAAATTCGTGGACAACGGCTGGTTCATGTTCATGAGTGCCCCTCGCAGGAGAAAGGCCACGACGACAACGGGGAAATCGCGCGAGAAGCAAAGCACCAGCATGAAAGGTATGGAGGCGAGCTGAGTCACGACCACGCTCCGTATCATACCCATTCTCTTGACGAAGAGGGGACCCAGCAGTGTGCCGGCCGTCATGAAGCACTGGAGCACCGCGAAAAGAACTCCGATGGTTTGAGCCGACGCACCGAACAAATCCTTGAAGTAGAGATTCAAGAAGGGAATGATGAGCCCGGCTCCGATTCCGATTATGAACGCAGGAAGGCAGAGCTTCGTTATGAGAAGCCAGTCCGTGTTCCTGAGATTGCCGAGAAATCTCGAGCCTATCACAAAATCAGCCCCTTTTTTAATTGCTTCAAGAAAAAGTGGAATCTCTGCAGGTTCATCTTGTCCATCTCCTCCAATAAAAAATGTTAACTCTCCTTTTGCAGCAGTAATACCTGTTTTCA
>JAZDPI010000105.1:0-17147 GCA_043797775.1 Candidatus Eiseniibacteriota bacterium | reverse complement strand
CTACGTCTTCGACGGCGAGGATGGTCCCTACACGGAGGACGACACTCCAAGCCCCATCAACGAGTACGGAAGACAGAAACTCGAGTGCGAGGAAATAGTGCAGACGGAGATAACAAATTTCGTGATAGTGCGCACGACGGTCGTATACGGGGTCGAGGCTCGCAAGAAGAACTTTGTCGCGAAGCTGATTGACGCGCTCTCGAAGGGCGATTGCGTGCGCGTACCGAGCGACCAGTACGGCAACCCGACCTACGTCTGGAACGTGGCCGAGGCCTCTGTTGAGCTTGCCAGGAGGCGGGACACCGGCATTTTCAACGTGGTGGGAGCTACGCGCATTGACAGGTACGGCTTTGCAAGAGAGGCCGCACGTGAGTTCGGCCTGAGTGAGAGACTCGTTGCGCCCGTGACGACGCCGGAACTGACGCAACGGGCAAAGCGACCCCTCAACGCGGGACTGGTGACTGACAAGGCGGGAGCCGTCCTGAAGACGCGCCTTCTCGGGACTGCGGAAGGTCTCGCCAGGATGCGGGAGGAATGGGAAAGGGGCCACGGGAAGGCGTCGGCCGGAAGCCACGCGGAAGCAAGTGCAGTAACGGCGGCGCGCTAAGTCGGAAACCGCGCGGGAGCAGGCGCAGCGGCCACAGCGGGATAGATCGAGGGCACTGAAGGCTCGGCGCGGAACACGGGCGCAGCCACCGCACACCAGCTCAGCGCCCTCACCCCGTCTTGAAAAGGTCGTCCAGCTTCTTCTTTGCGGCCTGCTTACGGTCCGCCCCGGAGCCGGACGGCGACCCCATCCCCGTTCCGGCAGCACTCCTAAACTGAAAGTACTCGCAGAAGTTCCCCTTGTCCTTCTCCCTCACCCATTCGGCCTGAGATTCCCGGCACTTGTGATGGGCACCTTCGTCGTAGAACCGGCAGTTCAGGCACACCTTGACGTCACGGCCGCAGGAGGGACAGCTGTCGGTGCGGACGGGCTTGCGCTGCTCAAGCTGGGCGCGGCAGAAATGGCAGGACGGCATCGAGGTTCTCCGTGAGAGGCCCCGCGGCGATTCCGGCGAGTCTTGACTGCCGGACACCGCGAGGCCTCTCCGCAGGGAGGCAGCCGAAGGCCAGGCGACCCCTGCACTAATACTTGCTCAGTATCTTCTCGGCCTCTTCCTTGTCCACGTCCATTACGTGACGGATGCCGCTTATCTGCGCCGCCTCAGGCGTGAGGGACGCGATGTCGTCTCTGGTGATGTGCTCCAGCGAGAACTTGCGGCTTCCGGCCATGAGCTGTCTCAGGCCCTGGGCCAGACGTTCGTAGTAAGTGTACAGCCCGAGCGCCCCCGTCGGCAGCTTCTCGAACTCGGCGTCGCCGAGCTCCTTGCGCAGGTGGCTCGACGTCACGAAAATCTCGTCCTTCGAATTGCCGAAGCGCTCTACGTAAACGGGTACACGTTTGTCTTCTATGGCGCGTCCGATCGTCTTCCCGACCATCGCAGCGGCAATCGGACCGCGCGCCATGCCGACCAGCTTCACAAAAGGTGCACCCAGGGCGATGGCCTTGAAAATGTGGTCCTCGAAGGTGCAGCCGCCGGCGAACGCAACCGCCGGCAGGTGCTTGCCCTTGTCGGCAAGACGCTTCGCGTACTGATAGGTGAGCGAGTGCAGTTCAACGACGGGCATTCCCCACTCGTTCATCATGTGCCACGGACTCATTCCGGTGCCCCCACCGGCCCCGTCGACGGTGAGAAGGTCCAGCTTGTACTTGGAGGCGAACATCACCGCTCTGGCCAGGTCTGCGGGACGATACGCGCCGGTCTTCAGAAATACATACTTGGCACCCGCCTTGCGCAGCTCTTCGACTCTCTGCGCGAAGGACTCCTCCGTGACCATGCCCACTCTGGAGTGCCGCTCGAATTCCTTGAACGCGCCGCGTTCAAAGGACTTGATGACGTCGGGGTCGGTCGGGTTCGGAAGCACAACGTAGCCGCGTTCATAGAGTGCCTGGGCCTTCTTCAGGTCGCCGATCTTGACTTCTCCACCGATGTCCTTCGCACCCTGTCCCCACTTGAGCTCGACGCATTGAACCCCGAGTTTGTCGATGGCATACTCCTGAACGCCGAGACGCGTGTCCTCCACGTTGGCCTGTACGATGATGGCGCCGTAGCCGTCGCGCATGCTGTCGGTGTAAAGCTTGACCCGACGCTTCAGGTCAACGGGGTCCACGACGCGGCCGTTCTTGATCGTCGCCTGCGGGTCCATCCCCACCACGTTCTCGCCGATCGTGAGCCCCGTACCCGCCAGTGCAGAGCCTATGGCAAGGCCTTCCCAATTGTTCTTTGCGACGTTCGTGGAACCGATTCCGGGAATGATCCACGGCAAGCGGAACTTTATCTTCTTGTCGTGACCGAACGCCATCTCCAGATTCACGTTGGGAAACACGGCCTTATCGCTGTCCGCTTCGATGCCAAACGCACCGACGGCACCACCCATTATGTTGAAGTGCGAGTAGTCCACCGGATACGTCTTCTCGCAGGCGGCGGTTATGATACCGAACGGCTGTGGATATATCACTTCGTGGCCCCGGTACGCGGACTTGCCGATTTCGCACATCCCTATGCAGCCGTCCACACAGGTCACGCACATACCTGAAAGCGGCACGACGGCACCTTCGGTTCTGTTCTTGGTCAGCGTTGCAGCCGAGGCGTTTATCCTAGAGAGCGACATTGGTTTCTCCTCCTTCTCCTTCCCGGTCCTTCCTTGGACTACTTGCTTTTTTCTTGTTCGCATGCCACACAGGGGTCCATGTAGCACATCATGTCGTCAAACTGCTCTTTATCGAGACACGGTGGGCTCAGGTTGGCGCACCCACCGCAGATTGCTTTCTCCGGCTCCGCGAACGTGCATCTCAGCTGGCATGCCGGACACACGTAAATGCAACCACCGCACAGGCGGCACTCTTCTGAACGTATGTCGAACGGTGTGCCTATGCTTCGTTTCTCCCCCCTTCCCCGAAAGCCGATCGCCTTGGCCATCATCTGTTCTTCGCACATGCGCGTGCAAAGCCCGCACAGTATGCAGTCTTCGTGTTCCTGTTTGAACCGTTGCTGTCTGATCTCGTGAGCCGAGGCAAGGTCCTGGATGACCTTTGACTGAGGACAGGAAGCCAACAGGAGTTCGAGAACCATCCTGCGGGCTCTGATGACGCGCGAGGAGGCCGTCCGCACCTTCAACCCTTCCTCGGCCGGATACGTGCAGGAGGAGACGAGTTTTGCCCGCGGACCTTCTCCTATTTCAACCACGCACAGACGACACGCACCGTACGGTGAGAGACCGTCCATGTGGCAAAGGGTCGGTATCGGAAACCCCAGAAACCTGGCTGCCTCAAGTAGCGTGGTGCCCTTTTCCACGGAAACATCGACGCCATTGATAATCAACTTGATCATGCTGACCTTCCCCCTTCTGCCACAAGCTGTTCCTCGCACTTGGGCCTCGTAAACTCAAGGTCACATCTGAGACATCTAAGGGCTTCGCTCGTCGCGCGCTCAGGGGCCAACGTCTTCTCTGTTTCCACAAAGCTCGACCGTCGCGCCGCTGCGGCAACATGGGGAATCTCAACACGCTTTGCAGTCGCGACTTCTTCAGGTATTTCTACCGGTTCAACGAAGACCGAAGGGAGTTTGACCGAAGGACGTTCCTCAAGAGGTTGCTCGCGCATATGGCGATCTATCATCACGGCTGCTCTCTTGCCGTCGGCGATCGCGCCAATTACGGTGTTCGGGCCTCGAATAACGTCGCCGCCAGCGAAAACGCCGGGCCGGCCTGTGGCAAGGGTCTCGGGGTCTGCCATCAGAGTTCCCCACTTGGTGGTCTTGAGTTCTTCCGGATCTTCACTCGAAAGCCAGTCAAGATCAGGTTCCTCACTGATGGCCGAGATGATGGTGTCCAGCGGCACTACGAACTCGCTGTCAGGTATCTGTACCGGCCTCCGCCGACCGGAGGCATCCATGTCGCCGAGTTTGTTCCTGGAGAGCCGAAGGCCAGCAAGCTTGCCGTTTTCGCTGAGCACTTCCAGGGGGCTAACCAGAGTCTCCAGTGCTATCCCCTCCTGGCGAGCGGCCTTGACTTCCTCCTCGAAGGCAGGCATCTCTTCGCGGGTCCTGCGATAGTAGATTGTGACGTCAGCCACTCCTTCCTGACGCAGAGCCACTCTTGCCGCATCCACGGCTGAGTTGCCTCCACCTATCACACCCACCCTCCCTCTCGCCAGATTCTTGCCTCTAAGATTGAATTCCTTGAGGAACTCTATGGAAGCAAGCACGCCGGTTGATTCCTCGCCTTTGATCTCGAGGTTGCGACTTCTGTGGGCACCCAGAGCAAGAAACACGGCTCCGAAACCCTCTCTGAAGAGGTCGTTGAGTGAAAAGTCTCGTCCCAGCATCATGCGACTCTTTAGGGAGACATTCTCGTCCAGCAGTGTCTTGATCTCTCGCGCCACGACGTCCCTGGGCAGACGATATGCCGGAATGGCACTAAGGAGCATCCCCCCTGGCTTCTCTTCAGAGTCAAACACGGTGACTTTGTAACCGCGGAGCGAGAGATGGTGTGCGGCAGAGAGGCCCGCGGGGCCGGCGCCCACAACGGCGACGCGGGGACTGTTCTCGGTACAGACGGCGAGCCTCTTGGGTTGAAACACGGAAGGATCTGTCCGGTCGGTAACGAATCTCTTCAGGGCACGAATTGCGATGGACTCGCCACCCACCGTGCCCGCACGGCAACGCGACTCGCAGGGGTGATTGCAGACCCGCGCACACACCGAGGGAAACGGGTTCGGTTCACGTATTGCCTCGTAGGCCTCTTTGTATTCACCGCGCGCAATGTGCGCCACGTACCGCCAAGCCTCGGTTCCGACAGGACATGTTGCCTGGCATGGCGCGCCGACCAAATCCTTGCAGACCGCGGCCCGGCATCCCAAGTCGTCGATGTGTTCCGCGTACTCTTCACGAAAATACCGCAGGGTGGAGAGGACAGGATTCGGAGCAGTCTGGCCAAGACCGCACATCGTCGTGTCCTTGACGGCCAGCGCTAGCTCCTCCAGAAGGTCCACCTGCTCTGGGCTGCTCTTCCCTTTTGTGATATCATCGAGAATCTCGTGCATGCGCTGAGTGCCTTTCCGGCAAGTGAAGCACTTGCCGCAGGACTCGTCCTTAAGGAAATTGGTGAAGTACTTCGCGACGTCAACCATGCACGTCGTCTCGTCCATGACGATCATGCCGCCCGACCCCAAAATCGAGCCGGCCTGCGCGAGACTGTCGTAGTCGATGCGAATGTCAAACAGCTTTGCAGGTATGCACCCCCCCGAAGGACCTCCTGTCTGCACTGCCTTTATCCTCGTGCTGCCGGATGGACCGCCGCCGATGTCAAAGAGAATCTCGCTGAGGGTGATGCCCATGGGGACCTCAACCAAGCCTGTGTTTCTGATCTTTCCGACCAGACTGAAAATCTTTGTGCCCGCATTTCCCTTGGTCCCGATTCTGGCGAATTCAGCGGCCCCCCCACGAATGCTCTCCTGGATAGTGGCCCAGGTTTCGACGTTATTGATCGCGGTCGGCTTCCCATCGATGCCTCTCTCGACCGGAAAAGGGGGACGCTGTCTCGGTTCGCCAATCTTGCCCTCTATCGAGGCTATCATGGCGGTCTCTTCACCGCACACGAAGGCCCCGGCACCCCTCACAAGGCGGATGTCAAACGAGAATTCGCTGCCGAGAATATCGTTTCCGAGAAGGCCGTGGTCGCGTGCCTGACGAAGTGCGATTATCAGATGTTTGATCGCGAGCGGATACTCGTTCCTGACGTATACGATGCCTTCGGTCGCTCCGGTCGCATACGCGCCGATGATCATGCCTTCTATTATGCAGTGCGGGGTTCCCTCGAGCACGCTTCTGTCCATGTAGGCCCCAGGGTCACCTTCGTCTGCGTTGCAGACGATGTACTTACCGCGGCCGTTGGGTTGCTGTGCGAGGAACTGCCACTTAAGACCCGTGGGGAAGCCGGCACCACCACGCCCTCGCAGCCCCGACGCCTTTACCTCCTCTATCACCCACCCAGGGTCACCCTTGTCGAGAACTTTGGCCAGCGCTGAGTAGCCTCCGCTTCGGATCGCATCCCCGATTCTGATAGGATCGACCTTGTCCATCCGCCCCAGAATCGTACGGACCTGCCTCCGATAGTAGGGAATCTCAGATTGTCTCTCTATGCGCGTTCCCGTGACCGGTTCAAGATACAGCAGATCTTTGACCACCTTGCCCTTTGCTACCGCTTCGATGATTCTCACCATGTCGCTGATACTGAGCTTGGGATAGAACGTATTGTGCGGCTCAATGAGGACGGAGGGTTCCATCTCGCAGAACCCGTGACAGCCGGTGATGCGCAGGTGAATTCTGTCTGCTAGACCTCTCGTGAGGAGTTCCTTCTTCGCAATGCGAATCAAGTCGTTGGCACCGCTGGCCTGCCCACAGGTCCCGGCAGTAATCACAATCGTGGAAATGTTTGAGTCGTGGCCGGCTACCAGCCCCTGGCGCAGCGCGTTCAAGTCTTTCGTTGACCTAAGTCTTTCCATCAGCCTTCCTCTCCCCGTCGTGTCTCCGCGTTGTATCTATGAAAACCCGCCGCTGGGTCCGCGCCATGTCAAAGAGTCGTGGACAAATCGAGCATGTGCCCTTTGCACCCTCGGCGTGAGCAAATCTGTACGATGCCGCCGCCGCGGACGACCATCGGAACCATGGAAGCACCACATTCCAGGCAGCCGGCGGCTCCGATCAGTTCCGCGTGACAGTGAGGACAGAAGAAATTGACAACGGTCTCTGGGGAGATTTCATACTCAGACTCCACGTTGTAACTTCCGTAGAGAGACGAGAGCCTCACCCAGCCGTGCTTGTCGTCGAAGGCCACGGTGACTTTGATCGCGGGATGACCGTCCAGGAGATGCCGGGCGTCCATGAAACTGTGATTGCAGCGCGGGCAGCTAACTTCGACGGGGAAGATCCTCTGGTCGGTCTCGATTTCCACCCTGTCAAGCCCTGCACGCGTTTTCGCGAGAATCTGGGCGATCTTGCCCGGCTTGACGTTGGAGAAATAGTGACCGTCCACGACTACGATGGGACCCAGTGCACACGCTCCGAGACAGTTCACGGTTTCCAGGGTGAATTCCTTGTCGGAAGTCGTCTCACCGCGCGAGATACCGAGCTGTCGTTCGAATTCCTCTGCGATCAGTGGAGCACTGCGAACGTGGCACGCGGTTCCCATGCACACCGAAACCAGGTGCTTTCCCCTTGGCTTCAGACTGAAGGACCTGTAGAACGTGGCGACTCCGAAGATGTCGACGAGAGACCGCCCCGTTGCCCCGGCGACCGCTCTCAGCGCGTCCTCGGGCAGGCAGCCGTACTTGGCTTGAATGTCCTCGAGAACGGAGATCAGCCCCCCGCGGTCCTGTTTCCTCTTCTCTACGATTCTCACTATATCGTCTTGCTTCATGTCTCCCTTTCCCCAGTGAAGGTTGCCGCTCGTAGGGACAAGCATACAATTATACCCGCGGCACATGCCGGCTGCAACTCGAAACTGCCTCGAGGTCGCTGCCCCGGCTCCCGCTGCGAGGAAATCGCCTGCCGAGAGGCTAATTCTTTGTGTCACAAAGCGTTACGCCAACACTCTAATTCGTCCGGTCGAGCCTGCCCGGCAGGGTAAGCTCACAAATCGCCGTCAATTCGAGCCTCAATCGCCGCCGCGGGGACAGACAAGGGCTAAGAAAGCCGGGGGAAAGCGCCGATATTACTTGAGGAGCCTGACGTCCCTCGGGGAATGGTCGCCGGCCGCAGAGAAAGGCTCCGGGCAACAGGCAGAAGCCCGCAGCGGCATGGAGGCGGCCCTGACGGCGAAGAGGTTTCTGGCGGCATGGGAGGGTTGGCTGGCCGAAGGAGGCCGCACAATTCGCATGAGTTCCTTCAACAGGCAAATGGAAGCTTCCACGTCGAGCGAGTTGGACAGAACGGTGTTCAGGACCATTCTCGACTGCACTGCAACTCCGGTGCTTCTCCTCAGCAGCGAAGGCTCAATTGTCTTCTTGAACAAAGCCCTGGAAGAACTCACCGGCTATTCTCTGGCGGAGCTCGACAAGGCCTCTTTTATTTCATCGCTCGTCGCAGACGAGGGTCAAACGAAAGAGAAGGAAATACTCGAAAGTCTGGTGTGGCTCCAGCAGCCCGAGACACACAGCTGCAGCATTCGCACTAAAGGAGGGGGGCAGAGGACACAGGAGTGGGGGGCGATCTGCTTTCCCGATTCCGTCGGAAGATGCTCCCTCATTGCTCTCATGGCACAGCAAGAGCCGAGGAGTCCCCACCTCGGTGAGGGACTGGTCAGCGCCAGAAATTTCACCGACGCCATGCTCGACGGTCTTAACGGCGGTCTCATAATGATGGACAGACGCCTGCGAATCGTAGCCGCCTTCGGAACTCTGCGCGAGCACTTTCGAGGCGCGACAGGCAAGCACTGCTTTGAGGCAGTCGCATCGACCCAGGCGGTGTGTCCGAACTGCCCCGCCCTTCTCATTCTGCAGAGCGAGAAGGAAGTGCACCGTGGTAAGCGGGGAAGTCTGCTCGAACGCGCGGAGGGCGAATGCTCGAAACTGCCGGCAGGTATCGGCTCCCCCCACGGAAAACTGGTCGCACTGCCGATCCCCGATGCCGGGGGAAGACTGGCAGGCATCGCAGTTTTGGTGCGGGGGGACGCTGCAGAAAAACAGCTTAACGAGAGCTTGCACATAGCTCAGGAGAGCCTGGAGACTCTCATCGCACACCTACCGGACGGCGTCATAATCGCCAATCCGGCAACCGACATGATCCTGGACGCAAACGGACAGGCCTGCAACATGCTCCGAATCGAAAAGACCGCACTCGTGGGCACCAAAGCGTCGGCCGTTCTCGCCCAAGAATGGCAGGCCGAATACAAGAAGCTCGTGAGCAAGCACCTGCTCAAGAATCGAGACAACTTCTCGATGCGCGGTTTCACGTCCATGCCAGCGGACAGACGGATTCCCATTGAGCTCCTCGCAATTTTTGTCGACGCAAACGGCGCAAGGCGACTTCAGATGATTCTCAAGGACGTCTCCAAGGAGAGGCGGGTCGAAGGCCAGCTCAAATCGCAAGCCAGTCTTCTCCAGAACGTCAACGACGCAATAATCTCCGTCGATACGAACGAGACGATCCTTTTCCTGAACAAGAAGGCCGAGACCACGTACGGATGGACCGCAGACGAAACGCTCTGTAGAGCCCTCTACGACGTAGTGAAGTATGAGTTCCTCGAGCCCGGACATGCGCAGGAATACGCGCGAGCTCTCGAGGAGAAGGGGTTCTGGCGCGGAGAGGTAATTCACAGACACAGGGACGGTCGAATACTCAACATCGACACGTCGATCTCCGTAGTGACCGACGACGAAGGCAGATCCACGGGCTTGGTCATGGTCAACAGGGACATTACGTACAGGAAGGAAGCGGAACGCAAGCTCAAGAGACGGGCGGACGAGATGGCCGCTCTCCTCGAGATAGACTGGGCCATAAGCAGGCACATCACCCTCAAGGAGGTTCTCTCGGTCATCCACGCGCAGGTCAACAGGCTGATGATTGCGAAAAATTTCTACATAGCGCTGGCCGAGCCCGTCAAGGACGAGGTTTACTTTCCCATCTATTTGGACGAGCTCGTTCAAAAGGAGAGTTTCTCAAGAAAGGCCGGAAGAGGATACACCGAATATGTGATTCACGTTGGGCAGCCCGTCCTCCTCAGCAAAGAAGTGGAGGACGACATGGTGAAGCAGGGATACGCCGGAGTGGGCCCGCAGGCGCTGAGCTGGCTCGGGGTGCCCCTCAGCTCGAGGGGGAAAGCCATCGGAATGATGGCCGTTCAGAGCTACACGCAAGCCAATCTCTACGGAGAGGACGACGTGCGCATTCTCTCGGCCATCGCAGATCAAGCGGCCATCGCAATCGATAACGCTAGGATGTTCGAGCGCATCCGAGTATCCGAGGAAAGATACCGAACTCTCGTCGAAAACCTGCCCGAGGGATATCTCGTCATTCAAAGCGGTAAGATCGTTTTCGCAAACAGGGCCTTCGTGGAGTTCTCTTCGTACTCCAAGGACGAGCTCATCGGCAGGGACTTCGCCGAGTTCTTATCCGAGGAGTCTCGTGCGGTACTGCACTCGCTTTGCCAGAGGGATCCGAGCACGCTTGGCGAGAAGGAGATTGTCCACCTTGCGATGAACTCCGGGGACGGCAGAACTCTCGATTTCGAATTCAACTTCAGCAGCTTGAGCTACGACGGTTCTCCCGCACTGGTGGGAGTCTGCCCCAGGGCCGGCGTCGTCGCGCCGATGTGATCTCGCACACGTCGCAGCGCTCTTGTCCCCGCCGGGTTCAGCTAACGAGCCCACCACGCAGCTCTGCACCCGTCGCACAACTCTGTTCAAGCCCGCGTCACACCTTCGGCGACACGAACTCGAATTCCCCTACCCGTGAGCTTCCCCAACTCCTTCCGCCCGGCCCAAAACTGGATGCGAATTCTGTCGTCCAGTATCTTCTCCTTCACGAACTCACAGGAGTCCCTCAGGTAGGAGATGAGTCTTTCCTCCGCGAGAGGAACTTCCGCCGTGGCGAGGAATCTCTCCGAGCGCACGACGTCCGCTATTCTGCGGGTCAGGATGTCCAGGTTGGTCCTTCTCAGAGCGGAAACGTCCACGGCTCCGGGGTACTTTCTTCGTAACCCCAGAACATCGTCAGGCGGGGCTGCGTCGATCTTGTTGAGAACCGTTATGGTGCGCTTGCCGGCGGCTCCGATTTCGCTCAGCACCTCCTCGACCGTAGTGACCTGTTCCGCCGCCCTGGCGGAGCTTGAATCTACGACGTGGAGCAGCAGGTCGGCTTGAAGCACTTCTTCCAGGGTCGCGTGAAACGCACTCACAAGATAGTGAGGCAGTCTCCTTATGAATCCCACCGTGTCCGTGATGACGATGGGCGGAACTCTGTGCGACCGGAGCTTTCTCGTGGTGGCGTCGACCGTTGCGAAGAGCCTGTCTTCTACGAAAACCTCCGCCTCGGTGAGAGCCTTGAAGAGGGTGGATTTGCCGGCGTTGGTGTAGCCCACGATTGCCACGCGGAATGCGTCTTCCCTCTTCTTGCGCTGCACCTGCCTTTCTTTCTCAACTCTCTCGAGCTGCCTCTTGAGAGTCGCGATCTTCTCGCGCACCCTTCTTCTATCGACTTCAAGCTGTGTCTCACCGGGCCCCCTGGTGCCGATGCCGCCACCCAACCGCGAGAGATGCTGCCACATCTTGGTCAACCTGGGGAGCTGATACTCCAGCTGTGCGAGTTCCACCTGGACGCGCGCTTCCCGCGTTCTTGCCCGCAGGGCGAAGATGTGTAGTATGACCTCGCTCCTGTCGACGACTTTGATGGCAAGCTGCTTCTCGAGATTTCGAATCTGGCCCGGAGAGAGGTCTTCATCGAACACGACAACGTCGGCCGAACGCTCCTGAACCAGAACCTTGAGCTCCTCGAGCTTCCCCCTGCCCAGGAAGGAGCCGGGCGTAATGGATCCTCTCTTCTGAGAGAGACTTCCCACCGTCTTGCCGCCGGCCGTGTCGACGAGAAGGCCCAGCTCGCAGAGAGAGTCCTGATGGTCCGGCCCCCTCGAGTCTCTGAGGCCTACCAGTATTGCCCTCTCCGGTCGTCTGGCTTCGGAAGGTGTATAGATGTGTGCTCACCCCGCTGTGGTGATTCAGACCGGCCTTACCGGCTGGAGCTCCCGCGGGAACTCTACCAGTATCTCGAAGTTCCCGTCGGGCGTTGCGTGGACTATGTCCTCGATCCGCACGCCTATTCCCTTCGAGGGGAAATAGAGTCCCGGTTCCACGGTGAAGACGGTGCCCGGCACAATTTTCTCGACGTTCGACTCCGGCCCGGCCAGGCGAAATCCCTCCTGCACCTGGAGACCTATGCCGTGTCCGAGTCCGTGAACGTAGCCCTCTTCGGTGAGATCGTCCTGCCGGATCGTCCGGTAGCCCTTGCTTTCGAAGAAATCGCACACTTTGTCCTGATAGAGCCTCGCGAGCGTATCAATTCGGAGAGACTCCAATGAGAGTCTCTGGGCCTCGAACACCGTGTCGTACACCTTCCGGACCTCCGCCGGTATCTCTCCGACGCAGTAAGTCCTTGTGATGTCGAAGGCGTATCCTCCACCGATTTCGCCGGGGAAGACGTCCACAACGATGGTCTTGCCGGTCTCAACGTCCTCTTCGTCGTTTCCGAAATTGTGCGGAACCGCGGCATCCCTCCCCATGGAGATTATCGTGCCGCTTCTCTCTGCGAGACCCCGCCTCGCAAGCTCGATGCGCATCGTAGAACGGAGGTCGCCGAGCTTGAGAAGAGCGCCGTCGGGTTTTACGAGGGTCTTCCCCGACACCTTGCAGGAAAACAGGAAGTCTCGCACGATTGCCAGGGCCTCACACGTCTTTCTACCGACGAGCCGCATCGTCTCGATTTCGGCCGGATCCTTGGTCATCCTCGCGACGTCCACGACGCTCTTGTCTTCGTCCACGGCCGCCTCGATCTGAGGCGCCCTATCCTTGAGAACCTCGAGTATCTTGAGGAACCGGCTCAGCTCGAAATTCCCGTAGAACGAGACCTTTCCACTCACGCCCAACCTTTCCAGGATCGCGCATATCATTCGCGCTTCGCCCCTCACGTCGCTCTTCTCCTCTTCCACGAAGCCCTTGAGCCCCATCTGTGCGAAGCTCGCACAGGGGAGGCCCGTGGTTGCGGCGTCGTCACGCTCCATCGGGTTGTGAACAAGCAGAGAAGTCCCGTCACGCTTCATGGCAAACACAGAGCGCATGAGTCTTGCAGGCCCCGTCATGTACGTCATGACGGGGTTGTCGATGCCCCCGCCCAGCACGACCATGGCTTCGAAGCCTCGCTCTTTCATCAGTCTCGGGATGTCGCTCTTCATCTCTTCCTCCGAATTGAGTACTCCTCGCGCGCCGGACAAACTGCTTGAGCCACTCCTCTGACTGCTCCATACTACAGGAATCGGAAAAGACTGTAAACTTGAAAGCAGGAGAAACACCGCTTTCAGAAAACCGATTTTGCACATAACCGTTGACGCTTCCGCAGGAGAATCGGCCGGAAGCAAACTGCGAGCGCATCAATCTCACAACCTTCGCAGCAAGCGCAGAGCGCGCGGAGTGTGACGTGTCAGACCACACCAGGCAGGAGGAACCCGATGAGCGGGAAGCTGAGAAGAATCGTGATAGTCGGAGGCGGGGCCACCGGGCCCAAGGCGGCCTCGCGGGCCAGAAGGCTCGACCCGACTGCGAACATAAAGATCATAGAGAAGGGTAAGGACGTTTCGTACGGGGCCTGTGGGATGCCCTACTACGTGTCGGGAGACGTGGGAAGCACAGACTCGCTCGTCGCAAGAACACCCGAGTATTTCAGAGAACAGCTCAACGTAGACGTCCTCACCGAGACCGAGGTACTCTCCGTTGACACAAAGTCGCACTCCATCCACTGCCTCGACGCCGAGAAACGGCAAACCAGGCTTCCCTACGACCACCTGGTGCTCTCGACCGGGGCGATTCCGATCATCCCGCCGCTCGAGGGCCGCGAGTTGGCGGGCATATTCAAACTGAAGGATCTTTCCGACGCGCGCGGCATAGTCGACTACGTCAAGAAGGAAGAACCGAGAAGGGCCGCGATAATCGGAGCCGGCCTCATCGGTCTCGAAATGGCCGAAGCCTTCAGGGCAAGGGGCCTCGCGGTAACGATTGTGGAGATGCTGGAATGGCCGCTCGCCACGCTCCTGGACCTTGAAATGGCGGCGCTCGTCACGAAGCATCTCGAGGCGAAGGGAGTGAACCTGCTTTTGTCCCAGAGGGCGGCGAGCTTCGAGGGCTCGAAGGGCGGCAGGGTGAGAAGGCTTCTCACGCAGAGCGAGTCGGTGGACTGCGACATCGTGCTTGCCGCCGTCGGTGTGAGGCCGAACGTCACCCTCGCTCAGGACGCCGGGCTGGGCATCGGCAAGACGCGCGCAATCTCGGTGAATGAGTTTCTCCAGACAACGGATCCGGCCGTCTTTGCCGGAGGGGACTGCGTCGAATGTACTCACGTCGTGACCGGGAAACCGGTTTTTGTCCCCCTCGGCTCCACGGCCAACAAGCACGGAAGGGTAATAGGCACGAACGTGACGGGTGGGCGAGACAGGTTCCCCGGCGTTCTCGGAACCGCCGTCGCCAAGGTCTTCGACATCTCCGTCGGAAGGACCGGACTGTCCGAGAAGGAGGCGAAGGAAGCGGGGTACGACACGGTTTCGGCGATAGTCTCACCGCACGACATTGTCCACTACTACCCCGGCAGTCACAGAATTACGTTAAAGCTCGTGGCCGAGGCCTCGACCGGCAAGGTTCTGGGGGCACAGTGCATCGGCGAGGGAGAGGTGGCGAAGAGAATAGACGTCGTGGCAACCGCGATAACGTCAGGAATGAACGTCGAGCATCTCTCGAACCTGGACCTCGCCTACGCCCCGCCCTTCAACGCGGCCATGGACGCAATTCACCACGCGGCCAACGTCGTCAGAAACAAGATCGATGGGACTGCCCGGAGCGTGTCGCCGGCGGAACTGAAGAAGAAATTGAACGGACAGGAGAATCTGGTGGTGCTTGACGTTCGCTCGGAACCGGAGTGGAGAACGGAGCGAATCGACAGCCCAAAGGTGCGGCATCTTACGATGAGCCAATTGACGAAGGCGACCGACGAACTCTGCAAAGGGAAAGAAGTCGTCACCTACTGTCGGTCCAGTGTTAGGGCCTATCAGGCTCAGAAGCTTCTGGAGAGGAAAGGTTGCGCGGACGTCAAGTTTCTGGACGGAAGCCTTTCCGCATGGCCCTACGCGGTCAAGAAGCGGAGCTGACCGGGGCTTCTACTGCGCCCTTCGGGCGCCTGCACTGCCGGCGCCTCTACCGCTCCCCGCGCGCGAATTCCAGAGCGTGCTGGAGCATCGCTGCCGCCTCGCTGTTGTAAGGATTCAACTCAAGTGCCTTCCGCCACATGGCAATCGCGTCCTCCGAGCGGAGCTGGAGCGCGTAGACCCTCCCCAAGGAGACGTAGGCAGGCTCCAGTGTGGGATCCAGCCTGATTGCTTCTTCGTAGTGCCTCGCTGCTTCGTCCAGCCGCTCGAGGGCGGCCAGCGCCTCCGCGAGATTGAAACGCAGTACCGCGTTCTGCGGCGCGAGCTCGACCGCGCGTTCGAGCAGCGGCACACCGTCCTTCAGCCTGCCCTGCGCGAGATAGAGAGTTCCCAGATTGGCAAGGGCAGGTGCATTGACGGGCTCAAGCCTCAGGCACTGCTGGAGCTCGATCTCGGCCCTGTCCAGGTCCTGCCGCATGATGCTGATCTCCGCCATCGCAAACCAGGCCTCTTTGAGCCCCGGGTCGACCCCGACGGCCCTTCTGAAATACGCGTAAGCCTCGTCCGGATTGCCCAGGTTTCTTCTCTCAACCCCTCTGAAGAACTCCAGCATCGCCCCTTCAAGTCTCTTCAGCACCTCGGGCAGCCCGGAATCATCGAGGTATTCGCCTGCCGGCCCGCGAGGTTCGAAGACCGAGACATCAAAGGCGCTGTGCTTGCCGGCCGAGGCCGGAAGCACACCCGGCCCCTTGAGGGCGAAGACGCGATAGAAGCGATTCTCGTACACGCACACGAAGTGAGCCAGGGAGTCCGGCGAGAAATGGAACTTGAACGCCGCGCTGCTCCTGGCGAGCTTGAGCGCATCCGCGATGTAGCGCTCCGACTCCTTCGAGGTGTCCAGAACGAAATCCCCACGGTACACGAAATAGTCGGAGTCGAACTTCGTGAAAACCCTGTAGAATGTCTCCTCGTCCGAGTAGAGGGCGGTTATGAACTCGTGATTCTTCCTTCTTATCTCCTGCGACTCGAACATGGAGTGGAGGTTCACGGGTCTCCCGGTTGCAGTGAGCACGTCCGGCCCTTCTGCCATCCACGTGAGAAACACGTCGCTCGAATCGCTGTGCGCCAGAATCCACTCCGTCAGCTCATCTTTGTCGGCCGCGGTGCTGAGAAGCGCAGGCGACTGGGCCAGCTCCAGCGTCTTTGCGTACCACGACACGACGCCCGTCCTCGTTTTGTATCCCGAGACTTCCCATGCCCCTACCGCCAGACCTCCAATCAGGAGAACCAGCGCCGCGATTCTGACCGTTCTTCCCTTGACCAGAACCGCACCACCGGCCACGCAGCAGGCGAAAAACACAAGAAAAACGGCCATTCTCTCGATGAAGAGATAGAGGACAAAGAAACTCAGAATCAGAAAAATCGCAAGACAGCCCTCCGAAGTGAACCGCTTTCTCAGAGCCTCCCTCGTGAGCCCCGCAAGAGGCAGCAGAAGAGCCGGAAAGATGTGCCCGAAGTAGAACAGGACGGAGACCGGTGTCGGGCTCTCAAACGGACCCTGCCAGAACACGCGGCCGTCATAAGAGAGCGCGGAAGGCTGAGCGGGCTTGACGCCGAGGTGCCTCAGTTTCTCAAGCATCAGCGAATAGACGTGTGAGTACTCGAGATAGCCTCTCGTCAGAATCCAGACGACCACGGCCGCGGCAATCGAAAGAGGCACAAAGGCCGAGGCAAACCCCCTCCTCGAAAGGCCGCGCCTTCGAGCAAGCAAGCCTGCCAGAAGAAGAGCGTAAGAAATCACGAGAGGATGAGACAGGAAGAACAGCCGGCTTCTCAGAACCGGGAACGCAAGACCGGCAAGGACTGCGAAGAGCGTCAGTACTCCGAAACTCCGAAGCAGCCTTTCCCTGTCTTCCCTCAGCATCGCCCACAATGCCACGCCCACCGAGAAGAGGAGAAAGTAGAATTGTGTCAGATGCCACGAGCCCAGCGCCAGGAAGAGCAAGGCGCCGGAGAGAACGGAGAAGGTTACCGCCCTCCGGCGATTCCCGTCGGACAGCGAGTAAAGGAAGAACGCCAGACTGCCGAACATAAGCACGAGCGTGAAGTCTTCGCGCAGGAAGTTGCCTATCGTCCTGTCGAAGACG
>JAZDPI010000086.1:0-14950 GCA_043797775.1 Candidatus Eiseniibacteriota bacterium | reverse complement strand
GGCTCGGGGCCGCCGCCACGCTCCCCGTACCCTGCAAAAGGGACACGCGTGCGGACTTTCTTGAGAAGATACCCTTAGACATCAAGCTCCGCCCCCCCGGGTCCCGGTGTGGAGCGTGCAGAGACACCGCGAGCCTGAAGGTGCGGAGCAAACAACGTAAGCATAACACAGCCGGCGCTTTGTTCCAGTGCTTCTTGTGCCGCAATTGTGACATCATTTCTTTGACCTGAAGCGCTTCATGAGGCTCTCGATTCCGGACGCTGTGACGTCATTTCTTTCCCCGGAAGCGCTTCATGAGGTCCTTGAGTCCATACGTGTTGAGCAGGTCCGGCTTCTCCAGCCACCCTCGCCTGGCTACGCCGATGCCGAACTTGAGGAAATCGAGCTGTTCCAGGTGGTGGGAGTCTGTTCCGATTGCCAGCCTCACTCCCAGCTCTTTCGCCTTCCGGCAGTTGATGTCGGAGAGGTCCATGCGGTCAAAATAGGCGTTTATCTCAAGCGCCGTGCTCGTGTCCTTCGCCGCCTGCATGATCGCCTCGAGGTCGACTTCGTATCCCTCCCGTCTCGATATCAGGCGGCCCGTGGGGTGCCCTATGATGTCGACGTGGGGGTTTTTCATTGCGGCCACCATGCGCTCCGTCACCCTCTGCTTGAAGCCGCTGTGGACGGAGGCGACCACGACGTCCAGCTTCGCCAGAATCTCGTCGGGAAAGTCCAGGCTTCCGTCCGCCCTTATGTCCACCTCCGTGCCGGCAAAGACCCTGAACCCCTCTGAGATAGGACCAGGCGCCGCGAGTTTGGCGTTCACCTTTTCTATCTCTTTGATCTGCTTGAGCAGCGTCGCTTCGTCTATGCCGCCGGCGTAGCCGGCCGACCGGGAATGATCACAGATGGCGATGAAGCCGTACCCCATGGAGATTGCCTTCTCCGCTATCTGGGCTATGCTCGCGTGGCCGTCACTGTAGGTGGAGTGAACGTGAAAGTCGCCCCTCGCGTCCCGCGCCGTCACAAGCCTCGGGAGCTTCCCCTCCAGAGCCGCCTCAATCTCCCCCCAGTCCTCACGGATCTCCGGCGGAATGAGCGTGAGGCCCAACGCTCTGTAGATGTCCGTTTCCTCCTCGCCCCCGATTCTCCTCTTGCCCTTGAAGATGCCGTACTCGCTGACCTTGTACCCCTTCTTCTTGGCGATTTCTCTGATTCTGATGTTGTGAGCTTTTGAACCCGTGAAATACTGGAGGGCCGCGCCGTAGGATTGAGGTTCGACGACTCTAAGGTCCACCTGGGTGCGGCCTTCAGCCCCGCCTTCCACAATAACGCTGCCCTTCGTTTCACCGCTCGCCAGGACTTGAACGACCCCGGGGAGCTCGGTGAACTTCCTTATGATCGTGGCGCCGTCGGTTCCTTCACAGAGTATGTCTATGTCTCCGATCGTCTCCTTGTACCGCCTGAGGGAGCCCGCCATCGAGATTCTCTTCAGCCCTGCCGTCTTCTTGAGCTTCTCAATCACTCCCTCCGCGATGGGGAGGGCGACGCCGAGCGAGATTCGCTCCTTGCTCGCCGCGAAAAGCAGGATTCCCTTCCGTATGTTCTCGACCTTCTTCTTGCCCATTCCGGGCAATCGTTCAAGGGAACCGTCGGCGATGACTTTCCTCAGATCCTCCAGGTTCTGCACTCCGAGTTCCTTCTGAGCAAGGGCCAGTGTCTTGGGGCCCAGATTTTGGACTCTGAGCAGCTCGATGAGCCCGCGCGGCACGCTTTTCGCGACTTCGTCGTACTTCTCCATTTTCCCCGTCGTGAGGAACTCCTCTATCTTCTTCGCCATGCCCTCACCGATGCCGGGAATTTTCCTCAGCCGTCCTTCTTTCCACACGGCTTCAATGTCGTCCCGCAGGTCCTGTATGGTGCGGCTGGCTCTGCGGTATGCGTTGCTCTTGAAGCGCATCTCACCCTTGAGCTCGAGAATGTCGGCAATCTCATCGAACATATTGGCAACGATGCGATTCTTCATTGGATTCCACGCGCCTGCGGGCCTGCCGGGTTGGTCCTGTACCCTGAGTCCCGCTTGATTTCAATGCCCACGCTCTTCTCGACATCTTAGCGAGGATCGAGGTCAATCTCAATGTAAACGTGGGTCCGCTTCGGCTGGTCGCGAGTGCCGGCGGTTCCGGGGCACTGCGAAGGCGTGCACCCCCGGTTCTGTGGAATCCGGAAATCTTCAACGCGTGTTCCTTCCGCCACGAGGTGTTGAGGCGACGGAGCATCGATGCTAGTATTGCAGAGGCAGCGGCGGGTTGGCGGGGCGGATCGCCGTCCGCCCCTTCCACCGCGCTTCCCTTGTCGAGAGTAGAGAATGCCGACGAACTCCGGGAGGTGAACCAGCCATGGTAAAGCTCACTTACTACGGTCATGCGTGCTTCTTGATAGAAGGGGCGGGAAAACAGATACTCGTGGACCCCTTCGTCACAGGAAATCCCCTCGCGCCCGTAAAGAAGGAACAGCTCAAGCCTGACTACATTATTGTGACGCACGGGCACGGCGATCACTTCGGCGACACTACCGACATCGCGAAGCGCTCGGGCGCCACCGTCGTCTCCAATTTCGAGATAGCGTCTTACGCCGGAAACCAGGGTTGCAAGAACCACCCTCTTCACATCGGCGGCTCGGCGAAATTTGGCTTCGGCACGGTCAAGCTGACCATCGCTCACCACGGGTCCTGTCTGCCCGACGGCACGTACGGAGGCAACCCCACCGGCGCGCTCCTCGAGATAGAAGGAAAGCGCATATACCACGCAGGCGACACGGGGCTTTTCTACGACATGAAGCTCATCGGTCGGAAGAAGGTGGACGTGGCACTTTTGCCGATCGGCGACAACTTCACGATGGGGCCGGAGGACGCGCTGGAAGCCGTGAAGCTCATCGAGCCGACGGTTGTGATACCAATGCACTACAGTACGTTCGACATCGTGAAGCAGGAACCCGAACCGTTCAAACGGAGCGTGGAAAAAGAGACGAAAAGCAAATGCGTGATTCTGAAGCCGGGGGAGAGCTACGACGTCCGTTAGTCACAGCCCGGGAAACATCAGGAGAATGTCGTGGACGTTTCACCTACGGGAGACAAGCCGACGCGACCCCGACGGAGCCCGGCTTGAAGGCGGCCAGCCTTGCGGGACCTTTCCGGTGCTAAAGGTGCCTACTACTCCGCCTTGAGAATCTCCACCCTCACACTGCACTTCTTCTTGAAGGTTTCGGCGTCCTTGTCGGTTCCGACAATGCTCCCGTAGTGCATGGGAATCGCTATCTGAGGTTTGATCGCGTCCGCCGCTTTCACAGCCTCTGCGGCGTTCATCGTGTAGGTTCCCCCGACCGGAAGAAAGGCAACGTCTGCTTTCAGGCTCTTCATCTCGGGGATGAAATCGGTGTCGCCCGCGTGGTAGATTCTCACTCCGTCCAGGGTGACGATGAAGCCGACCCAGCCCTTTGCCTTCTGATGAAATTGCTTGTCGACGTTGTAGGACGGTACGACCTCTATCTCGAGCCCCGCGACGGTCATCTTGTCGCCGGGCTTAACCGTTTTCACCTGCCCGGAGAGCTTCTTCGCACAGTCGGCGGTCGTCACTATCACAGTGCCTTCCTTCAGGATTCGCGCCACGTCCTTGGGCGAGCAGTGATCGGAGTGTTCGTGGCTGATGAAGATCACGTCCGCCGGCGGCGCTTCCTTTTTCAATTGAAACGGGTCGAAGTATATGACCCTGCCGCCGTCGATTCTGAACGACGCGTGCCCGAGCCAGTGAATCCTCTCCAGCATCTTGTCTGTCCCCTTCTTCGCCGCCGTGCCCTGCTTGGCCGGAACACCGCCCCGTTTGGGCGCGACACTCTTCTCGACCACGGGATCACTCGAGCCCATCAGGGTGGCCGCAAGGCCAACGAGAACAACAGCCGGCAAAGAACGGTGTAGGAACGTGCGGCCGTGAGTCATCGTGCCTTCCCTCGCGCGTGCCGTGTCCGACACGGCACGCAATCAGGGCCTCAGTCCGGTCGTGCCTTCCCTCCCGCGCGGGGTGCCCACGTTCACGCGAGGTCTTTCTCCGCGCGACGCCTGCCCCGTGTGCAACGTGTCTCTTCTACCTTGTGTCGATTTGATACGGCATTACGTAATGCGGCTCACCGGCGCGCAGCGAGGATTGCGCGTGTACCAGCTCCAGTATCTGCCTGAGCTCCGGCGTGAGCGCCCAGGATATCGCTTCAGTCGAGAACGTGCGCATGAGTTTCTGGATCAAGGAAATCTTCTTCTTGGGGTAGATGACGACCGTCACCTGTTCGTCCTTCGGAATACCCGCCTTCACCTTGGCGATCTCCAGGGCGCGCTCTAGCCCCCCGACCACGTCAACAAGTCCCACTTCGGCGGCCTGCGCGCCAGTCCACACTCTTCCTCTCCCCACCTTGTCCACCGCCTTCTCCTCCATGCGGCGTCCTTCCGCAGCCTTCTGCACAAAGGCGGTATACCAGGCCCACAGTTGTTCCATCAGCTTCCTGCGCTCCGCCACGGTGAACGGCCTAGCGTCCGAGTACATCGCGGCGTTTTCACCCCGAGTCACAAGCTCTCTGGTCATCCCGAGCTTGTCGTAGAGTCCCCTGGTCACAAATTTCCCGCTCACCACGCCTATGGAACCGGTGTACGTTCCCGGGCCTGCGACAATGGTGTCGGCCGACATGGCGATGTAGTAGCCGCCGGAGCCGGCCATATCGGACATCGATGCGATGAACGGTTTGGACTCCCGGGCTCTCTTGGTCTCCCGCCAGATGAGGTCCGAGGCCGTGCCGGAACCGCCGGGGCTGTCGATTCTCAACACTATTGCCCTCACGTCTTTGTCTGTCCGTGCCTGCCGGAGAGCTTCTATCATTGTCTCCGAGCCCATGGTGCGTCCCCAGACGGGGCTGAACGAGCTTTTGCCTTCCGTGATGGTGCCGACTGCGTAGACGAGCGCGATCTTCGGCCCCTTTCCCAGCCCGAGGGAAGGCAGTTTGACGCGGGCATAGTCCTCCAGAGAGATTGTCTTGAACTGCTCCTCTTTCTCGATGCCGAACGTCCCGCACAGTTGATCCTCGTAGATCAGACTGTCCACGAGCCCTCTCTCGTACGCCTCTCGCGCCTCAAAACTGCCGGCGTCGATGATCTTTCTCGCTTCCCTCTCCGTGAAACCGCGGGCCTGCGCTATGGTCGTCACGAGCCTGTTGAAGGAATCGTCGAGAATGGCGTTTGTCACCTCCCGATGGGCCTCGGTGAAACTGCGCTGGGTGAGAATATCTGAGGCGCTCTTGTAGCTTCCGATGTGCTCCAAATCGGGCGTTATTCCCAGCTTGTCCAGTGTGCCTCGGAAGAACGTGACCTCGCTGGCAAGCCCGTCCACGAGAAGCCGGCTCGCCTCCGGCATGAACACCTTCTCGCACACCGACGCGAGGTAGTATTCCTTGTCGCCGCCAAGAACCAGGTAGGCAACAACGGGTTTCCCGGAGGTTTCTCTAAACCAGGCCAGCTTGTCACGAATCTCCTGAACCTTTCCCCAGCCGAACGCAAGCGGACTTATCTCCACCACGATGCCCTTGATTCTCTTGTCCACTTTCGCCTTCTCTATGCAGTCCAGGACAGTCTTCAGCGTGATCTGCTCTCGTTCCAGGAACGGCATCTCCAGAAAGCCGGAGGCTTCTTCCGCAAGCTGGCCTTTCAGGGTGAGACGGAGGTAGCTCCCTTCTCTTATCGCCGGGGCCCTTCCCATAAAGACAACGATGATAAGCGCGGCAAGCGCGATCAGTATGCCGAAGAACACGAGCAAGGCTATGAGCGACCTGCGACCAGCCATAAAAGTTCCTCCCGCTTATGTTGGATCATCTGCCGGGCCTGGATTCGTCGGACTTCACCTTCTCCAGACGTGCCCTCACCCTTTCTTTACCGTCTCGCTGAGCCTCGGTCTGCCGCTTGAAATTCTCGAGCTGAAGCTCTCTCATCGCCTTCTTGTACTCCGCGGCCGCCTCATCGAACATACCCTTGTAGCAGTATGCGTCCCCGAGAGCATAGTAAATGTCTCTGTCCTCGGGGCGGAGTGCCGCGGCCTTCTTGAAGTGTTCGATGGCTTCGTCGAAGCGTCCCACTTTCATGTACACCTGGCCGAGGCTTGCAAGAACGTCGGAATCATCGCCGACCAGAGCAAGAGCCGCATTGAGCTGCTCGAGCGCCTCGTCCGGGAAACCGGCCTGGCTGTACATCAGGCCGAGCCCCAGACGAATGTCGGAGTCCTTGGGAGCCAGGTTGGCGGCCTTTCTCAGCTCTTCTATGGCCTCCATGTACATGTGCCTCTTCCCGTAGGCAACTCCAAGGCCGTAGTGCGCTCTTGGGTCGAAGGGGTTCTCTTCGGCCGCCTGGTGCCATCTCTCGATGGCGGCTTCTATTGTGTTTTCTTCAGTCAAATCTCACTCTCCTCCGCGCCCTGCGTCCGGGAATCCCGTCCCTGATGCATCAGGCTCCAAACAACGTGCACGGCCGGGCGTTACACCTCAGGCCCCGTACTTAGTCAGCCTCCCGGCGTGCGCAAGCAGAAGGCTCATGAGATGTATCATGGGCATCCTGCCGATGCCGCCTTTCGCACAACTCACTTCGTCGAAAGACGCAACGTCGTCAACCCTGCACGTCTTTGCTCGAATGAGGAGCGGCACGGGATGCCAGCTATGTGATTTCATCGCCGAGGGCGTGGAATGATCTGCGGTCACGGCAATCACGTCGGGCGATAGCGCCAGAATCGCAGGAAGCTTGGAATCAACCAGTTCGATCGTCCTGACTTTCTCCTCGAAGTTCCCATCTTCGCCGTGGCTGTCGGTCTTCTTCACGTGCCAGTAGAAGAAATCATGGCAGGACAGCTCCTTCTTGACGAGCTCCACCTCGGAGTCCATGTTCTCACAAGGCGGAAGCACGTTCATGCCGACGAGACGCGCGAGACCGCGATACATGGGATACTTCGCGATTGCGACGGCCCTGAGCTTGAAGCGCTCGTTGAGACTCTTGAAGGGTCGCCGTACGGCAAACCCCCTCAGCAGCATCGTGTTGGCCGGATGCTCATCCTTCAGGATTCCTGCGGCCTGTGTGAGAAAAGAATCCACGACCTCGGAGCTCTTCCTCGCCTCGGGGCTCAAAGCCAGAGGCTTCTTGGCGGGAACGTCCAGCCTCTGAGGGTCCGTATCGGACACAGCGGCCGACAGGCCCTCGCCCCTGAACACGGCGACCGCACGATGCTCGCTCTCCGTCTGAAGGAAGAGTTCAACGCCGTGAGGCAGTCTCACGCTACGTTTCAGTTTGTCGCAGAGACGCCTGTTGACTTCCGAAGAGATCCTCCCCGCGCGCCTGTCCACGATGTTCCCATTGGCGTCCGCCGTCGCAAAGTTCGCCCTGGCAGCCAGGTCTTTCTCTGTGAGCGGAAAATCCACGCCGAGCGCCGAGAGGATCCCGCGACCGATGTTGGACTCAATGGGATCGTAGCCGAAAAGAGCCATGTGGGCGGGCCCGCTTCCGGGGGATATCCCGGGCGCGATCGGATCCAGCACCCCGCACTCTCCCGTGCGTGCCAGTTCGTCGAGGTTTGGCGTGCGGGCCGCCTGAAGCTCCGTCTTCCCGTGGCGCGAATCCTGAACACCACCCACGCCGTCAAGCACCAGAAGAAAGATCTTCGTCTCTTCGGCAGTCACCAAGTCGTCCGGTAGTCTCGTGGCAGACATCAGCGACCTCCCAGAAAGCCCTTCTCTTCGCACTGCGCACAGCGTTGGCGACACGTTGCGGAAACACTCGCCCGGAACCTCTCGTCGAGGTAACGTCCCCTACTGTAGCCCACGCCGGCGGGCCTGGCAAGCCGGGACTAACCCAGTTTTGTGTCAGGCGCGCACCGGGGTCGAGTGTCAACCCCAAAGCGCCGTTTTTTCTGGGGTGCCCGCACAGGCCCCTCCAAGCGAGATAACTCCAACTAACCACAAGAGTTAGGCGTCGTTACTGCGTCACTCTACAACATGGAAAATCACAATTTATAGTTGACACATTTTCGCAACGGTGCTACTTATTGAGGCGAGAGTTCGGCCCAAGAGTTTCGCCTGCTCTCGAGTATGGGTCGCAGTTCGGTTTTCGCTCAAGAATGGAGGACAGTCGACATGAAGAGAAAACAGAGAGCCAAGAAGTCCACTCCCAAGGCTGCCGTTACCAGGGCCAAGCTTCCGGCGAACGCCCCGCCGATCGTTGCGAAGGCAGTCAAGCACATCGAGAGGAACCTTACCGGCATCGGCACAACGACCGATGTCAGCCGTGCGGTGGGCGTGAGTCGCGAGCATCTCTCCCGTGTCTTCTCGCAGGTAATGGGGGTCAAGCTGTGGGCGTTCGTGAACAGAGCCAAGGTCGAGAAGGCAAAGGTCTTGCTCAGGGACAAGTCGACTCTCGTGAAGCAGCTCCATCGCGAGCTCGGCTTCGGATGCCAGTCCACGTTCTACAACGCGTTCAGGCGATACGTGGGCAAGACGCCGACCGAGTTCAGAGTAAGGGGCGGGAAGAAGGCAAGGAGACGCTAGGCCGCAGACCTAGTCGCGTGTCCGCAGATTCAGTCGCGTGGACAGAGGACACCGACGCAATGCAGAATCGGCTGACGTTCGAACGTCAGCCGATTTCGTTTCTGGTAGCGCCTGTTGGCCGGTTAATGAGTGCTCGCGGCACACCCCCACTTTTCGAGGCGATTCTGGGCCGGAGGTTCTAGGGGCCGATTCCCAGCATTGTCAGTAGCTTGGCCACCTCCTGCCTGGCGTTGCCGAGGCCGTTACATCTTCGCACAGGGAACGTGAGGCAGATCGTCGTGTCGCCTCGCGCCTCACCTCGCGCCTTCGCAAGGACGCCCAGGTAGTAGTCGGCCGTCTGACCGGCGAACGTACCCGGAGGCAAGTAGAACACCCCCCCCTGGGCCACCGAAGAGGGACACACGATTTCGCAGCCGGCCAGAATGCCTCCAACTACAAGAGAATCCAGCCCCAGCGAAGTGTTGCCTCTTATCAGCCATCCGATGGTGAGATCGAAATTGGTCGATGCCGGCACGGACGGAGAGATGTATCGCGTGCGAAGACTGTCTACACCGAGATAGCGCCCGGCGAACGAGTTCGAGAGACTCCCGTTATTGCCGAGCACGGCGACTCCCTCAAGATACATGTTGCCACCGGCGTCGAGAAATCGGGAAATCCCGACCTCTCCCATGGCGAGCGCGCCCGAGACCGAGCTGCGCGTGTCACCGTACCACACGACTCTCGTGAAGAGCGGTAGTATAAGACTCACTTCCGCCGGCGATCTGAAGCTGCCCTGGCTGGCCAGGTTGAACACCGTGTACTGTTGAGATGGTATGAGCGAATCCAGCAAGCCCCTGTAGAAAGCGTCCGTCGTACTGGAGCCGGGAACGGACGGAGGAACGTCGTCAACCAGTAGAACGTTTCCTACGGGCGCGATCACGTGCCACGAGTGGGACACCGTGCCGCTGGCGCCCTGAGACTCGTCCACCGCCTTCAGGTAAAACGTGCGGGGTCCGTACGTGTCGAGATAGTCGGGGCCCAACGTCGTGTCACTGCCTGCGATTATGAGCGGGTTGTCCTCTTTCCCATCCAACCAGGCCACGTAATAAGCGAGAGTGTTGTTTCCGTCGGGATCAGACCCCGTCCACCTGAATGTGACTGCAGGCAGCGTCGTGTCGGGCAGAGCGCTGGCCTGCAGCACGACGGAGGGCATAGCGTTGCGCACGGGGAATTCCTGTATCGCAGGCGTGGGGTCCTCTTCGCCCGAATTGTCCACCGCTTTCACCCAGAAAGTCTGCACCGCGAAACTGTTCGGCACGGGAAGGATGAAGTTTTTGCTCTTCGCAGCTGTGAAAACCCAGCTCGTGTCCAAATCAGCGGCAGGATCTGAACAAGTCCACCTGTAGTAGAACCCGAGCACCTGTCCGTCCCTATCCTGCCCCCACCAGTACAGTTTGACCGCGTAGCTAACGGTGTCGAGCGGCCCCTCCACGAACACGCCGGTCTCCGGGGGAGAGTTACCGATCGGCTTACCGAGGTCTTTCGAGCACCCCGTGAACAGGGGGAGCAGAAGCAGGCACAGTGCCGGCAGCGTCAAACAAAACAGCCTGTGGCGACTCAACGTAACTCTGGGCATACTCTAAGCAAGCCTTCCTTCTTCATTTGATCACAAGAAACTTGCCGACCTGGCTCTTGCCCGTGGTTCTGTCCTCCACCACGAAGATGTAGAGCCCCGTCGCAACGGCCTGGTCTCTTTTCGAGATGACGTCCCAGGCGTACATCGAACCGGAGAGAAGAGGTGCTCCGCGCCCTTGGGGATCGGCGCCGGGGTTGTACACTCCCCTCGCTCCCTCCGCTCTGTATGTGTCACCGTCGAAATAAATCTCGTCAACAAGGTCACCTGAAAGAGTGTAAATCCGCAGGACTGCCTTCCTGGGCAGGTTCGTGAACCAGAGATATCTGTCTCTCAGGAACTCCCCGTCCCAGATGGCACGGACCCTGTAGGGGTTCGGAAACACAAGTACCTTGCTCGCCAGAGCCTCGGCCTCTTCCGGCCCCGGTATAACCAGCACTTTGTTCTGCGGCTTCCCGCTCTCCAGGCTCGGCACCTCGGGAGTGCCCGTGTCGTACGAAGTCACCGAGACCCAGTATCTGAATCCGTCCTTCAAATCGTTCACAACCAGCTTATACTTGTAAGTGGTCCCATTCTCCTCAATCGGATCCGGATCGGTCAGGAGGTCAAACCCGGTGTTGAAGCCGGTTGTGTCCACCATGTCCGCCTGCCGTATCAGATCGAAATTCTTGTTGTCGGTGCTTACGTAAGCGCGATAGCCCTCAAAGTCCATGTCGTCGGTAACTGGGTCGCGGGCACTCTCCGGCGAGTCGTCCCAGTGGAGCGTCAGCTTCCCCCTGCCCGGTACGACCTTCAAGATGGGAGACGGGGGCGGCGTCGGCAAGACAAAATTGAAGTCGTAGGCCTTCTGAGCCCAGCTCGCGTTCAGAATCAGGTCCTCCTCGTTGTCTCCGCCGATGAACGCAAAGGCGACGCTTATTGAGTCACCAGAGTCGAAATAATCAAATGGCCCGACTGACAAGAGCTCGACGGCGTCGTAGAGAGGAGCTTCAGCGCCCAGCGTCGGATCGAGCTCGCCGTTACTCATCAGAAGATATCTCTCCGTGTCTTCGTCCTTGTCCGTCGCCCCTGGGTCCCAGTCCCACCAGTTGAACGACACGGTCCTCGTGGAGAGATCAACGGGAACACCGTTCACCTTGACGCCCAGAAGCTTCACTGCGCCCCACGATGGTGCGGCCCCGTCCTGGAAGGTGTAGTGGTGCTCGGAGACCATTCTCAGGGTATCGTAGTAAGTGATATCCTTCTTGTCGAACCAGCCGGAGGGGGGCCAGTTCTGGTAGGCGCCTTTCTTTCCGGACGCAAGCTCAGAGTACATCCCGAGGTGCACCGCACCGAGGAAACTTGAGCTGAAGTTCTTCAGCGTGAAGTTGCAGAGCACGAAGGCGTCGGCAAGGTCGTAGCTCCAGACCATGCTTCTTTGTCTCACGAGAAGGCCCTGGGTCACGTGTTCCGACGGTTTAGAGCCTGCGGGAAACGAGTCACTGTAGAAGGCAACGAAGTCCTGCTCTGAGAAGGCCCCAGGGTGATAGTACTTGCTGTTGAGCAGAGCTGAGACCTCTTCGATCCCGCGCGTCGCCGGCGCAAACTCCACGCCGACCGGGCTCGGAGTCATCCAGTAACCGTCCACGGTGCCTGTCGTAACGAGCGTGTCTCCTTCGGCGGTTATCGCACCGACCCACATCCCAGCTCTTATCAGGTGGTCGATCGTCGAGCCCAGAGGATACTCGAGTGAAGGGCTTCTGTTGACGAAGTTGTTCCCGAGAAAGCCGTAGTTCGTCACGGTCATGCCGATGTTGCTGACGTCGTGGATTCGGATGTCGTACCGAACCGAGTCTGAGAGGTCGGTGGTAGAATACACCGAGGCATCGGGCATAAACGGGGGGTCGTGCAGAGGATATGCCGACGGCTGCGAAACCGGAAAGAGCGACAGGGCGCAGACGACGAGCACGGCCAGGGCCGCAACCGCACCCCATCCTGGCCAGGCCGCGCGCCGAACGGCACCCACAAACCGGTGCAGAACAACCCTGGTCAGCGTGTCACAATTCCCTTCACCGGCGGGAGCACGTGTTCCTCGAGTTCTCAAAAGAAGTGAAAGCATGTCTCTCTTCCTGTTGTCCTCTGTATCGGCTTCCGATCGTCTTACTACTGCCTCAACTCGTATATCAGAATCTTACCGTTATCGGGGTCTGCAATATAGACCCAACGCTCTCTCGCGGCCACTGCCACTGGTTTCCCGATGGCGTACGTGGTGTCCCAGTTGACCGTGGTCAACAGCTCGCGGACAATATCGTACTTGAGAACTCTGTGTTTGTTTGTGTCGGCTACGTACACGTTCCCCTCTGCATCGGAATCGGAATCGAGCGGAGAGGCAAGGGGATCCTCAAGAGAGGGGCCGGTCACGGGAGGATTCAGCATGTTCTGAGCAAACACGTTGGTGGCAAGCTTCTGAACTCTGTTCTTGCCCGTATCGGTGACCTGGAGATACGTCCCGTCGAAACAGAGACCACCGGGCTGGCGGACGTACCCCTCACCTTCGCCGCCTTCCGACAGGACGCCTGCAGTCATAAGAGTCGTGTCTCTCCGGCCGGAAGGCAGGTATTTCCAGATGTACTCAGTGGCTTTGTCGGCGACGTACAGATTGCCCAAATTGTCCACGGCAATCCCTCCGAACACGCTCCAGACCGTGTCGCTGAAGACCTGGGCGGGGGAGCCGCCCGAACGGGGAAATCTCTTGACGGTCATGTCTCCCGCGTCGGCAACGTATACCTCCTCCTCAACGCCCTCCGCGAGGAGAACGGGTTTCACGAGCCCCGTGAGGTCGGCTATGAGGGGGTGCCTCTGCGGAGAAAAAGTCTTGTATGCAGCAACCGCGCTACTGTCCTGCGCGACGTAAACAAGCCCGCCAGCCGTGACAACGACGTCCGTCGTGCCCGAGAAGCCGGTCCACTCGTACGTCAGGATGTAGGTGCCGGGAGGAGGTGCAAGGCCGCCCGGTGTCTCTTCCGGTGCGCCGATCTTCTGCCCGCAGCCGCCTGCCACGAGCGCCGCCAGTAGAGAAAGGAACAGAAGCCGCACCAGGCCTCTTCGTGAAATCTTAGCTGTCGCTCTTGTTTTCCGCATGTCAAGACCTGACAAAGGGACTCCTCGCAAAAGGACAACGCCAACCCAGTTACCGGGCCAATGGCCCGGCCCACCGAGACTAGAAAAACAGATTCAGCGTGAATATGTTCACGTTCCCGAGATGCTCGGTCTTCGAATACGCGTAGTCGAAGGAACCCGAGACCCCGGCGAACCTGGCCTTCACCCCGGCTCCGAACGAAAGACTCATTTCGTCAGAATTCAAGTCGTAGCCGCCCCTGAGCGCGGCAGTCTTCGCAATCTCGTACTCGACTCCGGCCCTCACTGTCTCTTCGTTATCCGCGTAGTGATTCATCTCGAGCGCGGTTGTGACTCTGTGAAGCCCGGACTGCACGGGGTCGAACGCTACCCCGAACTTGAAGACAGTCGGGGGGGCGAACCCCTCGTAGGACTGACTGATCCTGGTCCCGTCCACAACTCCTGTGAAGGTGCCGGATGGCTTCATCTCCGGGCCGAAATTGGAGAGAAGCATGGCCATTCTCACCGTGCTCAGGCCGACGTAGTACTTCGTACCTACGTCCAGAAGCCACGAATTGGCAACGGGGCCTCCGACGTCGGTCCCCAGCTCTTCTCTCACATATTTGATGTTGGCACCGACTAAGAGCTTGTCGGTGAGCCGTCTCGAAAGTGCCACGCCCGCCACCCAGTCGTCGAAGTAGAACTTTCTCCCCGTGCCGTAAGGCATGTACTCGGTGGTCTCGTCCATGATCGTGCTCAGCGAGCCGAAAAACACGCCGACGGTACCACTGAACCACGGCCACGGGTGGGCGTAAGATGCAAACGTGTAGTCAATGTCGGCAAACCACTGAATGTGGGAGACCGAGAGGTCCTTCTCGTAGAGGGCCGCAAGACCGGCCGGATTCCACCCGACAGAAGTCGCGTCGTCAACCAGGGCGATGAAAGCCCCGCCCAGCGCAGAGCCGCGCGCGGACAATGGCAGCTTGAGAAAAGTGCCCGACGCAGTTCCAACCCTCTGCCCTCCAAGGCTGACCTGAGAGAGTGCAGCGGCCGGGACGAGGCACAAGACGCCGATAAGCACCAGAGTGACAACAAGGGGTTTCAGAGAATCCCTCAAGCCTGGTCTCAGACTGTTCATCGTGTCGGTGATCCTTCTCATCTCACGCTTAGGAAATTCGATTCTATCCCATCACACTTGTGTCGCTCGCGCAAGAGTCGGTTCTACCACTCGTAAGCGACTGCCAGCCTGAAAGTTCTCGGCGCTCCCCAATACGCCGGATTCGAGTACAGGATTCTATAGAACTCGCTGTCTCTCTGCACCATCGTTCCCACGCCGGGAGTGTATGGCTCTCCGGTCTGCGGGTCAACCTCGGTGGCATTCCGTCTGTTGAAGATGTTCCAGCCCTGAAGGATGAGCTCGATCGTTCTGTCGCGCCCCACTCTGAGAGCTTTTGTCAGCTTCATGTTCACCGCCGTTTCGTACGGGCCGTTGCTGGAGTAGTCCTCGCCGCTCTGTCTTCCTTCGGAATCCCGCGGCGTGTAGGCCTCACCCGAAGTTATGTAGGAATAAAGGTTGAGACCCCAACCCGGCGGGATGTTGAGCCCGAAAATCGAAGCGGGCGGGCCGCCCAGCGGCACGCGGTAGTC
>JAZDPI010000034.1:0-15793 GCA_043797775.1 Candidatus Eiseniibacteriota bacterium | reverse complement strand
CATGAGGGGGTCTTTGTCAAAGAAGGTGGTACAGTAAATGTCCATGGCCAGTGTCTCAAAATCGTTGACAGGTTCCGCCGTACAGAACCTCAAGCGACTGATGGCGGCAACCCACCGACAGGCATCACTGCTAATCAAACTTGACGGCCTCCTATATCTACAGCAGTCCGAAACCACGTGAACCGACTTCGGCAACAGGCTCGCCTAGGACATGACCTGCGAAGCCTGGCGGGGTGGCCACACAAATGCAGAGAAACGCAAATAGGGCAACGAGCGTGATCAGGATTGTGGGAATCACAAAAATCGCAGATTGCCTGCCTCGGCCGATCGCATCAGTTGCAGCCCGCATACACCTTACCTCACGTCCCGCAAAGAACGTATTTGCACCAGCGACATGGAGCTTTCACGTCACCGTCCCTGTGTCAAGACAATTCTCGCGTTTTGTGCCGGTATGGGCCTGTCAAAATGCCCCCGAGGTCACAAAACGGAGATTCCTGCGGGGCAAGTCCAGTCCCCTGCCGAAATGCCGACGGTGAGCGGCCGTGACTCGACGTCGAGAATCATCGTGTAGGGACAGCCGGCAGGGGGGATTCCTTCGCACCTGATGAATATTGACAACTTTTGCGGCGTGCGTATATACTGAACTAACCTTCTTGGAGTTTGTCTTCTTACCGGGATTCGTTTTCCCGAAAGGAGTTCTTGAAAATGAGATACGTCCGGTTCCTGGCCGTTGTCGGTCTGCTTCTGGCCTGTCTTTGCGGGCAGTCTTTTTCTGCTGATGTGACCGGGCGCGCGTACGTGGGAGCAGGCGCGGGGACTCTAGTTTTCATCGGTGATGACCACATGACTGGCTCGGCGTTCGGGGGCGGCCGCCAGACGAGACTGTACGGAGATCTTCTGGTCGGCTACATCGTCAAGCCCAATCTCTCAGTCACTGCAAGCGGCGGATTTGGCTGGCAGGCCTACACGTTCGACGATATGCGGGTCTGCACGGTGAAGCCCATCACTATCGGAGTCGAGTACAGGCACCAAATTCGCAAGTTCGTGCCCAGGGGAGGGGTCGGTGTAGGTTACTATCTCTGGACAGTGCTCCAGGACAGGAAGGTCCTGAAGGATCCCGTGACCAGGGAAGAACTGGCGCGAGGCAACGTGGGAGGCTACGTCGTGGTGGGCACCGACTACTTCATGCGTCCCACGATAGCGCTCTGTTGCGATGCAATCGGGCACTACATTCTTTCCGAAGATAAGGACGATTTCCCCTCTGCTTATGCGCTGAACGATCAGGTTCTTATCCTGAAGGTGGGGGTCAAATATTACTTCTCTCCCCAGAAACTTCACAAACCCTGATTCGGCACCTCTTACAGGTTTTGTCGACTACCACATACATACACGACTGTGCGGACATGCCGATGGCGAGATAGAGGAGTATCTTGACGGGGCGCGGGCGGCCGGCCTCGCCGAAATCGGATTCTCCGACCATTTCCCTCTTCTGGATCACGACAGGACGGGACTAACGATGTCCCTCGAGGAGTTTCCCCTCTACTACGAGGCCGTCAATCGGCTCAGGGAAACCTGCCCGGACGTGATCAAGAAATACGGGCATGCGCCGTCCTTTGACCCGCTGTCTTGTTTTGAGAAGGCGGCGGAAGCGATTGCAGGAGCGGGGATGTGCGTGGAGATAAACACGTCCGGGCTGAGAAAACCCGCCAGGGAGATCTTTCCCTCGCCCGAGTTCTTGAGGTTCTTTAGGGAGGGCGGGGTGCCTATTACGCTGGGTTCGGACGCCCACAAGCCCGCTCACGTAGCAGGGGGATTCGCCGAGGCGGCGGCCCTGGCGCGTGCCTGCGGATACGAGGAATACGTCCTTTTCTCAGGGAGAGGGGTCCGGGCGACGGCGACACTGCCCGGCTAGAAACCTCATATATGGATATGTGGATATAAGTATTTGAAAGCGGAGGCACGCCAGAATGCAGGATAAGTTCGCCGAGAACCAGGGCATCACGTTTGATGACGTTCTCATTCTCCCGGCACACTCCTCGATCCTTCCGTCACAGGTGGAGACAAAGACCCGGCTCTCCAGGAGAATCGACGTCAATATCCCCATCGCCAGCGCCGCCATGGACACCGTGACGGAGGCGAGGCTGGCAATCGCCATCGCCAGGGAGGGCGGCATCGGGTTCATTCACAAGAACATGGGAATCGAAGAGCAGGCCGCCGAGGTCGATAGGGTCAAGAGAAGCGAAAGCGGGATGATAACCAACCCCATCACCCTCTCCCCCGAGGCGCCGGTGAGGCAGGCCCTCCAACTGATGGAGAGATTCAAGATCTCCGGGGTCCCCATCACGCGGGAAAAGAGACTTGTGGGAATACTCACCAACCGGGACCTGCGTTTCGTCGATGACCTCGACATACGGGTTGAGCGTGTAATGACGCGCGAGAACCTCATCACTGCGCCCGAGGGGACGACTCTCGAGCAGGCGACAAAGATACTTCACAAGCACCGAATCGAGAAACTGCCGGTGGTGGACAGCGACTACAACATCGTGGGGCTCATAACCGTCAAGGACATAATGAAGCGGATTCAATATCCGAACGCCTGCAAGGATGCAGAGGGGCGCCTCAGAGTGGGGGCCGCCGTGGGGGTGCACAAGGATCTGGAAGAAAGGGTGCAGGAGCTTGTCAGGGCCAACGTGGACGTTCTT
Source organism: Candidatus Eiseniibacteriota bacterium (assembly GCA_043797775.1). GTDB lineage: Bacteria > Eisenbacteria > RBG-16-71-46 > JAFGJU01 > JAFGJU01 > JAZDPI01. Next base: position 13,091 of record JAZDPI010000034.1, on the reverse strand, counting down.
GTCCTGGACAGCGCCCACGGCCATTCGGAGAACGTCATGAGGGCGGCCGAGAGAATCAGAAAGACAGCCCCCGGCGTCGAGCTGATACTCGGGAACGTCGGTACTTCCCAGGGGGTGGAGGACCTGATTGCCGCGGGCGCCGATGCCGTGAAAGTGGGGATGGGCCCCGGCGCGACGTGCACCACCAGGGTCATAGCGGGAGTCGGCGTGCCGCAGATAACTGCAATACTGGACTGTGCGCGCGTGGCGGAGAAGAAGGGAGTTCCGCTCATCGCAGACGGCGGAATAAAGTACTCGGGAGACATCGTCAAGGCCCTGGCCGCCGGCGCAAGCTCCGTGATGATAGGCAACCTGTTTGCGGGCACGGAGGAAAGCCCCGGGGAGACAATCCTTTACGAAGGAAGAACTTACAAGCAGTGCAGAGGCATGGGCTCGATCGGCGCCATGAGACGCGGCAGTGCCGACAGATACAGCCAGGACGCGGCCGCAGAGGTCGGCAAGTTCGTCGCGGAGGGAATCGAAGGCAAGGTGCCCTACAAGGGGCCTCTGGGCCAGACGATCTATCAGATGGTGGGAGGACTGAGAGCCGGGATGGGCTACTGCGGCGCCAGGACGCTCGAAGAGCTGAGAGCGAAGGCGAAGTTCATCCGAGTGACGCCGGCGTCGCTTCGCGAGAGCCACCCGCACGACATAACGATCACCCGAGAAGCGCCCAACTACGGCCTGCGCTAGCGCGGTCCGGAACGGCAGAGAAACCCCGGATGGCCGAATTCACTGAGACACTGAAAAGCATCGCCCTGTCGTCGGCAATGACCAGCTTCGGAACGGCCGTCTTTAGTGAACGGCAGCGTGAGGCTCCAGAGACACCGCCTTTCTCCCTGGGGGAGCTCCCCTACGCAATCGCAATCGGCTACAGGCTGAGCGACGTGGTTCTGGACAGCCTTGCGGACCGGCCGACGCGGACCTACCAATACCACTACCGGCAGGTCAACCTTCTTCTGGACCAGACACTGCTCAAACTGCTGGCCAGAATCCACGAATATGGGTTCCGGGGATTTCCGGTACCCGCCTCCCAAATAGTGGACTGGCAGGCAGGCACCGGGCATCTGTCTCACAAATTTGTTGCCAGGGAGGCCGGACTCGGCTGGATAGGGCGCAACAATCTGCTGGTTTCTCCCGTCCACGGGGCCAGAGTGAGATACGGAAGCCTCTTCACGAACATGCCGCTCGAGAGAACCTGCGTCATGTCGCTCGGGGGTAGGGAGGAGCTCGACTCGCGCGTGGAGGACACCGGTCGGGGGGGTACCGAGGGGGCGAGGGAAGCCGGTGTGGGGACCGGAACGCAGGCGGGAGTCGTTGCGCGGGTCGACGACCAGGCCGAGGCGGGTTCCGTGATGGACTGCGGTAGTTGCCGCAAGTGCGTTAAAGCCTGCCCTGCCGGAGCCATCGCGGACGACGGCGGTGCCTTTGACCTGGGGAAGTGCAAAGAGATGCTGAAAACGTTCAGCCGCACCGAGAACATAGGTTCGATGATCTGCGGAGTCTGCATCAAGGCCTGCTCGGGGCGTAAACCGTAACGTGTAAGCGATAAACCTCAATGCCAATCGTTCCCTCACGACCGGTCAAGGTCAAGCTGATTGCGGCCGTCATGGCTGCGGACCCGCGTCTCCTTTCGGAGGCCCGCGACGTCTTTGCGCGCGACTACGGCGTTGCCGATGCGTCGAGCACGGTGTTCCCCTTTTCCTACTCAGATTTCTATCGAGAAGAGATGGGAGAGGCACTGGTAAAGGTGTTCTGCTCCTTCGAGAGACTCGTCGAGCCGGGGGAGATCGTGAGGGCCAAGCTCAGAGCCATCGAGTCTGAGAAACGTTTCCTGGCGGAGGGGACCTCCAAGAGGCGCGTCAATCTGGACCCCGGTTATCTGGATGGGACGAAGCTTGTGCTCGCCACGACGAAGAACAGCGATCACAGGATATACGTCGGCGAGGGCCTGTACGCGGGAGTAGAGCTTGTCTATCGAAAGGGCAGCTTCATCCGCTTGGACTGGACGTATCTCGACTACAGAGAAAGTCTTGCCACGGAGTTCTTCAACGGAGTAAGACGCATCTATCTCGCCCAGCTCAAGGCGGAAGCGAACTGCTGAGCGGCGAGCCCGTCGCGTGATCCCACCCACAGTGTGACTGCGTGTCGACCTGCAGCACAGTGCTTCTTGTGCCCGGGGCCTTGACCGCGCGAATGTTCGCCGGGCACAAAAACGCACCCCTTCCGCTCTGGTTGTTTAAGCGATGTTGTTTGGAAGGGGTGCGGGGGGACCTCTCGGCCGGGGGGTGAAGGGTCGCGAGGTCAGCTGCTCTTTTTATTGATGGTGAAGCTAAAGCTTGGGTCCAACGTTCTTATTTCCTCCACGATCTCGTCCAGTTTCTTCTGGAGATACTGGGCTCCGGTCTTCTTCCATTCGGAGTACACATCCAGGAGCTGATTCTGCTTCTGCTTGATGAGGTCCTTCTTGCTCTCGGCGTCAACGGTTCGCTCGAGATGATAGATCTCCCCCTTGGAGAGCCTCTCCATGATGTCGGAGTATTCGCCTCTCAAGTGGGAGAGGATCCGCACGTACCTGTCAAAACCGAGAGTCAGTTTCTCGAGGACGTCGGAAATCGCAGGATTCTTCTTGAAAACCTGCTGGCTGAAGGTGTAGGCGAAGTGATAGTAGGCCTTCCCCCTGCCTATGGACGCCTCCTCGTTCGCCTGAGTGGCGGGCTTGGACTTGCCGGCCAACGGAGGAGGACTGTCGAACATGCCGATTGAAACCAGAAGCAGATCGGCACCGGTCTTGTAGATGGTGTATTTCAACCTGGCGTCTGTCGACGTGGAGAGGCGCTGGAAGACTTCGGTGTCGTACTTGGAAAGTGAGTTCTTTGCCCTGACGGCGTACTCGGGGTTTATGAATGAATTGAGAAGTTGGGCGAGGTAGACGTCTATGTCGTCGTAGCAATCGCGGGTGGCAAGCACGCCCGTTTGGATCTTCGAGTAGAGAAGGCAGTGCATCATGAAGAGGTACGAGGGCTGAACCTTTCTGTCCCGCGACGTGATGTTTGTGTTTCGGACCTTTCTCGAGTCCATTCAAAGCCTCCGCTCAGCTTGGCGCTTAGCTCTCTTGACGAGTCCGCTAAAAAGCAACAGCAACTAGCATGCCACACACATGAAGTGACCCGCGCGTTAACGTGTGTGGGCTGAGCCGGTTACGGCTTCACGAAAAGGGCGGTGCGGCTCTCCGGGCGAGCGAAACCCGATAAAGGGGGAGATTCATCAGTCTTGAAGGAAAAAACCCGCAGGTTCGCGGCGTTTGGTCTGACGTCGAATGCCTCGTTCACCTGACGCGGCCGCTCCACCCGCGCAGGCGACTGGGTGCCGCGAAGCGGGCGGCATTTGCAATCGGCGCGGCCGTTCCACCGGCGCGGGCGCCTGTATGGCAGAAGGCGTGCGCATGTGTCTTTCTGCAAGAGCCGTTGCGAAGTGCAACGAAAACCCTTCTGCGTTTCTCACGAAGCGCTCTGGTGCCCCGACACGTGAGACCGTAACTTGATGTGTTCTTGCGGATTGCTCCATGTGTGGGCCCGGCGCACATCTGGCATGCTCTCTGCTACCCTCTTCAACGTCCAACTGTGTCCAGTCATGTCGCTTTGGACTGAGAGAGGTATCTTTCATGTTGCTTAGCCAGCGTTCAATGGGAGACTGTCTGGAAACCTCCGTCCCCGGCTCGTCCGACGCTTCGCCGGCTTGCACCGCCGAAACTGCGCCGGGTGCGGTAACACCGGACGCGGCGACGCAGGACAGAACAGCACCAGCGGTGGCAGCGCCGCCGTTCGATCACACCACTGCAAAGCGGGCCAAGGTGGTCTGGAGCCATCGCGGGACTCTGATTTGTGTGGGAATCGGCACGATCTGTGGTTGTGCGGGATTCACGAGGCCGGGGAGAGTTCCGGGTTCACAGGAGAGCGTAAAGGGACTCATAGACTTTGAAGGAAAGATCATTCCCCTAGTATCCCTACCGGGAAACTGGAAAAGCGGTGCCCGTCAAAAAGCCGGAGTCGAAGACTTCGCAATAGTCCTCTCGATAGACGGAATCAAGTTCGCACTGAGAGTCGAAGAAGTCCCGCGGGCCATTTATGGCGCGGACACGCTGCCCGATTTGTTCGACGCACACTGCTGCTTCCGGACAAGTCACCTGAGGAGACTTCTCCGGCTCTGCGTTACTCAGAAGTCCGACAATGCAGAACAGAATGGCGCCCGCGGCGCCAAACCTCTGTCGCGCTAGTCGAGGAGAGAGTGAGATGGAAGAGGCACTTAGAAGACGGTTGATCCTGCTGGCTTTCGTTCCTCTGGTGATTGTCGTCGCCGCGCTCGTGGCTGCTCTCGCGGCCGCAGTGTTCTGGGGCGGGACGGGCTCGTGGTCTCTGCTGGGCGGGGGGGCGATGGAATTCACCGTGGGCGCAATAGTGCTGGGTGCGGCCCTTGTCGCAGTGGAGCTGGTAGTTCTGATACACGTCACGAAGATCGTCGGAAGGGGCACCAGGGTGCTCACGAAGGCCATAGAAACCGGGAGAATCCCGCACGCCGAATTGCCGAAAGCTCTCAAGGGCGACGTTGAATTCACGATATTGATGCGGCGCATAGAGCAGGTGATGAGAGGCGGGAAAGAAGACGGGTCCGTTTCGAAGAGGCTCTCCCAGACCGAGGAGGAGATAGGCCGCATAGCAAACGCCATTGAAGAGGTATCGGTGGGGTCACCTTACATCCCGCTTCCGGAGAGGGAGGGCATGACCCAGAGGCTCACGTCTCTTCTGAACGGGCTCCTTCCCGAATTTTGTCAGCTTCGCAAGTCCTCCGTCAAAGAGATTCAGAGCATGGAGGAGGAATTGAGAAGAACACAGGAAGCAACGCAGGAAGTGGCGGTCCAGGCCGAAAGGAGCTTCCTCGAATCGACGGAAGCCCTGGTCGTGGCCAGGGAAGCGGGCAAGCTCGCCGCAGAAGCGAGAGAAAAACTGTTCCTGGTCGCAGGCGAGCCCGCGAAGACGCGCAGCGGGAAGGACCCCCAGAAGGAAGTCCGTGACGCGATTACGGGAGTCATCGAGACGGCCGCCAGAGGCATCGAGGAGCTCACGCAGGGCCTGATAAAGGCCGGCGCGCTCTCACGCAGTTCCGAACGCATCGCCAACCGGGCATCCGTCCTCGCGCTGAACGTCGCCGTGGAAGCGGCGCGAGCGTCCTTGCCCGGTATGAACATTCTTGCCGAGGAGATCAGGAAGCTTGCCGAGTTTGCACGAGGGTGCAGTGACGAAAGCGCTTCGCTTGTCAAGGAGATAGAGGCCAAGGTCGACTCCGTTATCAGGACCATCCACTTCTCCCAGGAGAAGGCGAGACTCAGGACGCGAGCACTTGGCGACTGGGAACACGCACGGGAAGGCGAAGACGCGAGGGAAGAGCTGGACAGGATAATGACCAGGTTGGGAGACGCGGTAGTACGGCTCCTGACCAGAGTCCAGGAGCTTTCGAGGTTGACCGAAAGAACATCGCGCGAAGCAGAAAGAGTAAGCCGCAAGGCCGCCTCTGCCCACGACCAGAGCAGAGTCCTCTTCGAAGGGGAAAGCTGGAAGAGCCCGACCAAACCTAGTATCCCCGGAGAGATCGAGTCGCTTTCGGACGAGGATCTTCTAGTCGAGGACTCGTCCGAGAAACACGGAGGAGAGTAGTTGTGGAAGGTTGCGAGGCCTGCAAGGTGGAAGAAGCTGGAAACACTCAGGGGCAGGAGTTTTTCCTTGTCGTGGAGACCCAGGGAGAGCTCTACGCGCTCAGATGGATTCTCGTCAAGGAGGTGACGGTACTTTCCGAGACCGAAGTCGATCTCTCGATTGCCGAGCCGGTGATTCGAAGGAACGGAACAACCGTCCCGGTTCATCATCTGTGGAGACTCGTGGGACTTAGTCCCCCCAAGGAGAGGCAAGTCGAAATACCGGCCGTCCTCCTGGAGGAAGAGAAGAAGGCGATGGTCGTGGTTCCCGAAAGGATTCTCTGGAGGCAGGAGGCTCGCCTCCAGGAGCTGCCGACCTGGATAAGAAGGACTCCCGTCGTAGGGGGGGCGATCGTGCTGGAAAGCGGCGTCGTGGTTATCGCTCTTGAACCGCTGCGCGTACTGGCCGTGCCGGGCGAGGCAGCTTGAGGCCGAATTGGCGATTTCTCGTGGCTCGACTATATGACTGAAGTGAAAGGAAACACAGCTTCCGCGGCGGAGCAACGCACTGCAAAGAGGAGAATCCTCGTTGTCGATGACGACCCGAGGGTGGTCGAGCTTTTACAGATAACGCTCTCCGACTACGGTCACCACGTTCTCTGTGCCTCGGACGGGAAAGAGGCTCTGGAAGTTGCGAAGAAGCAGAAGCCCGAGCTCGTAATCCTGGACGTCAGGATGCCCAAGATGGACGGCTTCCAGGTATGTGAAGCTCTCAAGAGGGGCGACTGCGGGCCCGTGCCTCCGGTGATCCTTATATCGGGCCACTCGGACGCGGCATCGAGGTTGGAGGGTTTGCTCAGAGGCGCGGAGGATTTCCTCGTGAAGCCCTTCTCGCCGAAAGAGCTTCTCACAAAAATAGATCGAATACTCAAGGGATTCGACGAGAGCAAGACGCTCAGTGACGTGAGCGTGAAGCTCGAGGAAGAGATACGGCGGGGCGAGAAGGAGCTGGTGAAGGTCAACAATGAGCTCAAGAAGCTCCTCTACAGCAAAGACACCCTGATCGGGCTAAGCCAGCAGCTCAACAGCAGCCTGAGACTCGAGAGCCTGCTGGACACGTTTCTCCTCACGGCCGTAGGCCAGCTCCGCGTGGAGAGCGCATGCCTGCTTCTCGCGGAGGGATGGGACGCGAAGGTGCTCACTCCCTCCGTCTGCAAAGGAATGAAGCGGGAGCTGGTGGCGAAGCTGCGCATCTGCCTGGACAGCCCGCTGGGTTCGGTGCTTTCCACGCAGGATAAGCCGATATCCATCGAAGAGTTGAACGACTACCCCACTGCAGGGGACCAGGTGAAACCTATCGCGGCGGCCGGGTTCATACTCTGCCAGTCCATCAAAGTCAAGGGCCGCTTTATAGGAGTCGTCCTGCTCGGAGAGAGACTGCACGGTAACGGCTTCACTCCTCTGGACATGGAGATGCTGACCAGCCTCTCGAGCTCGGCCGGAATAGCCATTGAGAACGCCCGGCTCTACAACGAGCTTCAGGAAACGTACCTGGCCACGATCAAAGCGTTCGTGAACACCATCGAGGCCAAGGATCCCTACACTCGCGGTCACACGGAGAGAGTGGCCGAATATGCCACCGCGCTCGCCGAGGGCATTGGATTGACGGCGGAGGAAATCGAGACGGTCAGATTCGGAGCCATCCTGCACGACATCGGAAAACTCGGAGTGTACGAGCAGATTCTCTGGAAGCCGACGGAGCTTGACGAAGACGAATGGAAGATCGTCAAGAGTCATCCGGAGACCGGTGCGTCCATCCTGAGTGGAATCAGATTTCTCGAAAAGGCGATTGACATAGTCAGGCACCATCACGAGCGCCTCGACGGGAAAGGCTATCCCGACGGACTCAAGGGAGAAGAACTCTCTCTCTACGCCCGCATCGTGTGTGCCGCCGATAGTTACGACGCCATGACGAGCGACAGGCCGTACAGAGACGCACTCTCGGTGGAAGAGGCCCTCACGCAGATGGAACGAAAGGCAGGCACGCAGTTCGATCCCAGAGTGATCGAGGCTTTTGTGAAGCTCGTAAGGCAAGGCAGCATCAAGATAGGCTGATGGCAGCCCCCTCACTGACCCCCGGATAGCGTATCCCCGGCGCAAGCCTCCTACGCGTACCGAGTTTTGATAACCGAGTGATTGTCGCCGTGAACTCAGTTCACAACTGATTGCCGGCGAGTTCTTGCGGAGCCCACCCGCCCTCGTCAAGGGATCCCTGGTTGGTCCGTCCAACTCGTTGTCGCCTCTGTGAATACGGGGCGGACCATCACGTTCACTGCGGGCACGCGAAACCCAGCCCGTGCAGGCACGCTTATTGCCGTAGCACAGACTGGTGCTCGCGACACGTTCTGTTTCAATTCGCTTCTGCCGCGAAGTGGGGGTGGGGTCTTCCTCTGGCAGGGTGGATAGCTGTGGAAGTGGTTGGGTGGTGCCTATGGCACGGGACGACTTCCGCCCCCGCGAGTGGCACTGTGCGCCGACAGCATGGCCCCGGCTCTTGCCGAGGATCGGACCGGCGAGGCGATGCGTCGCAAAGGTCACGCGGCGACGGTCGGGACGCGGGGGCCAGTACTCTTGACAGGGTGAGGAGTTGTGGTATCGTTCGGCCGGTGGGAGCGAGTCACTCAACGGACGAGGCGCGGCGTGAGTGGACACATCACAAAGCCTGCAATCTCCAGAAGCCTTCAGGCCGCCGCGATAGATTTCAAGAATGTGTTGCGCGGCCTTCGGTACGCCGGAAAGAACGTTGTATGCCCTTGCTGCGGCGGGTGCTTCCGCACGTTTCTTCCCTACGGTGCACACGGAAGGCCGAATGCGCTCTGCCCGAGATGCCTGTGTCTCGAAAGGCACCGGCTCCTCTGGCTCTACTTCAGGGACAAGACCGACCTGTTCAAGGCAGACCTGAGCGTCCTTCATCTCGCACCCGAGGCCGTTCTTCAGAAGGCGCTCAAATCCCTGCCCAATCTGACGTACGTGAGCACGGACATCGCCTCTTCCCTGGCCATGGTGAAAGCGGACGTCCAGAAGGCAGCCTTCAAGGACAAATCCTTCGACGTCATAATCTGTAGCCACGTACTGGAGCACGTTCCGGACGACTCGAGGGCGATGCGGGAACTGGCGAGGATCCTCAAGCCCGGCGGCTGGGCGATCATTCAATGTCCGATTGACCAAAGTCGTGAGGAAACGTTCGAACCTCCCGGCATCGAGAGGTCGGAAGAGAGAGAACGCCTTTTCGATGCACCCGACCACGTCAGAGTCTACGGGCGGGACTACCGCGCGCGACTCGAGGGTGCCGGGTTCAGCGTCAGGGTGGACCCGTACGCGTGGGGACTCGGGACACGTTTGGTCGCGAGACACGCGTTGATCCCGGAAGACATTTACGTCTGCACCCGGGTAACGTGAGTCACGAAAGCTGTTGACTGCACACCCACCCAGCATGTATTTTAAGAGTCTTCGGAATCGCTGTACGCATCTTCCCTGGGGCCATTTTGGGTCTTGTGTTTCAGCCGGCGGGGGATGTTTGCGTCTATGTCTATGAGGAACAAGCCCGAAGACAAGTACGCCATGCTGAGGCAGGCGGGGCTGGTAATGACCATCCCCTTCTTGCTTCTGGTTTCTCCGGTTATCGGTTATTTCATAGGTCGCTTTCTTGACGGTAGATTGTCCACCGGCTTTCTGTGGATTGTGTTCACCGCGCTTGGATTCGGCGCGGGCGCAAGAGAGACTTACAGGATAATAGTCAGAATAAGCAAAGAGAGCTGAGCAAAGAGAGAGTGCCCGCCACCCGCACAGGGTAACACGAGACAAAGTGAATCGTGGGTCTTGAGTTTATTGGAAGAGTCGTACGCACCGCAGCGATTGTGAGCGCCGTGGCCTCTTTGTTGGTCGCCACGTATGTTTCTCTGGCCGGCGGTGCCGGACTGCTCGTAGGAACCGCGTGGGGTTCGCTCAATCTTCTGGCGATCAAGTCCGTCGTCCGGTCCGTGATTGCCAGGGAGCGGCCGTCGAAAGCGGATATCGCAAAGACGCTCGCGGTCAAGTTTCCGCTTCTCTACGGGCTCGGCCTTCTTCTCCTCTGGTTCGAACCTTTTCCCGTCGTAACCCTTCTTGCAGGCTTCTCTCTGGTGCTTCTCACGATCTTCCTCAAGGCGCTTGGCGCGCAGCTCGCGAACAGGTGGGCCGTGAGAAGCCTCGGCGCTTTGATGCTTTTCCTGGCCCTGGCGGTGAGCGCGGTTTCCGTGGCGGTGAGCGTGTCCTCCGGGGCGGTGGAACCTGCGGCTGTGAACACGGCTGAGGCCGCGGGTGCTCATGAGAGCCACGTTGCGTCCCGCGAGGCGGGCGGCCACGAAGCCCCCGATGGCGCCGAAGGTCCTCCGGAGCTCCCTAACATCGTCACGGTCCTTTACGACAAGTTCGGCTCGATGAGATTCGCACAGATTCTCCATCACTGGGAGAACGTGTTCTTTTCACTCCTCATCACGGTCATCCTTGGAGTGCTGTCGTATTGCGCCTCGAGGAAACCCCAGCTTGTCCCGCGAGGGCTCCAGAACGTTCTCGAAATGGCCGTTGAAAGCCTGAGCAACTTCGTGTGCGGGATACTGGGCAAGCAGGGGAGGGATTACGTCCCGTTCCTCGGCACGCTCTTCATCTACATACTCTGCATGAACGTGTTCGGGCTGATTCCCGGAATGAAATCGCCCTCGTCCAGCATAAACACCACCGTGGCCCTCGCCGTAACCGTCTTCGTCTACGTGCAGTACACCGGTATCAGGAAGCTGGGAATACTCGGCTATCTGGATCACTTTGCCGGTCAGCCGCGGGACGCCGTGGGTATTGCACTCGTGCCTCTCATGTTCCCGCTTCACATAATCAGCGAGCTTGCCAAGCCGCTCAGCCTTTCGCTCCGACTCTTCGGCAACATTCTCGGCGAGGACGTGCTTATCGCGGTCTTCGTGGGGCTCGGCGTAGGGATGCTGGGATTCCTCCATCTCCCGGTCGGAGTGCCGCTGCAGTTTCCGTTCATATTCCTTGCGATACTGACGAGCACCGTTCAGGCGCTTGTGTTCGCGTCTCTGAGCACAATATACTTTCTCATGATGTTTCCACACGAGGAGCACTGACGAGAGGAGGTTGAGAAATGAATTTTCAGTCAGCGCTTGGTTTCGCCGTGCCGATTGCGGTTTCCATAGCTGCCCTGGGCTCGGCCCTGGGTCTCGGAAGGATGGGCGCCGCCGCCATGGAGGCCATCGGGAGACAGCCGGAGGCATCCGCGAAGATCCAGTTGTCAATGATCATCGGTTTCGCCTTCATTGAAGCTCTCACGATCTACGCTCTTGTGACAATGTTCGTTCTGCAGAGCAAGATAGGCTGAGCCGTGCCGAGTTGAGCCGGGACGAACCGAGCGTAGCCCGACGAAACGTAGCTCGGTCCGTATTCGGACCTTGAAAGCGACGCCCGCACGCAGGACGTGTGGTTCCGGGGCACGACGCCGTCGAAGTGTGATGGCTCGCGGCGGGCCTCCGGGACACCGCCGGGCGGCGTGAGGGCCCTGGTGGTCGGTAGAGCAGTCATGGGATTTGGACGGAATCATGAAACTCGACTACGGTCAGATAGTTACGCAGATAATCGGATTTCTCATCGTCCTCTGGATAATGAAGAGGTTCGCGTGGAAGCCGCTTCTCCGCGTCCTTGACGAGCGCCGGGAGAAAATCAAAGCGGAGCTCGACGAGGCGGAACGCCGAAAGCTCGACATGGAAAAGCTGCGGCTGCAGTACGAGGACAAGCTGAGAGAGATAGACGCCGAGGCGAGGTTGAGACTTCAGGAGGCAGTGAAGAACGCGCAACGCATCACGTCGGAGATGAAGGAAGAGGCGAGGGCGAACGTCCAGGAGATGCTGGGCCGTGCACGGGACGAAATCGAGAGAGACCGGGCAGAGGCTCTCGTCCAGCTCAGGAACGACGTGGTCGACCTTGCGATCAAGGCTTCGGGCAAACTCCTGCGCGAGAACCTGGATGCAGAGAGGCACAGGAAAACGATAGCCGACTTCATCGGAGAGCTGGAGAAAACGGATGCAGGTAGAGAGCGTATCTAAGAAATACGCGAAGGCGTTTTTCCTTCTTGCCGAGAAGGCAGACGCCACGGAGGCCGTGCGCGCCGATTTGGAGAGCCTCGTCGGGCTTCTGAGGCGCGCGCCGACTCTTCTCTCTTTCCTGCAATCACCGGACGTCACGCAGGAAACAAAGCTGACGCTCCTGGGAACTGCCGTGAAGAGCAGGGTGCAGGATTCCACGTGGCTCTTCCTGCGCCTTCTCACCAAGCGCAAGCGGCTGCCGCTGCTTCCTCAGATTTTCTCCGCGTACGTCGGGATGGACGAGGCGAGAAAGGGAATCAGAAGAGTCCGGGTTGTCTCGGCGGTGCCGCTGGAGAAGCACGAACGTGAGCTCCTCACGTCCCGACTCGAACAGATAACCGGCAACAAGGTGCTGATGGACGCGACGGTGGATCCGTCCATAATCGGAGGCGTCGTCGTTTATCTGAACGGAAAGGTCATTGACGGGAGTATCCGCAGCGGCCTGGAGGATCTCAGAGAAAGGCTTCTTGCAGCAGCAGTGTTTTAGGGGAGCAGAGAGAGAGGGTGCACGTCTTCGCATGCGGTTCGTGATGGAGAAGTATTCTCGCGGGTGGAGGACCCCGAAGGCTGACGCTAAGGAGATGCGATGGCTTTTAAACCGGAAGAGGTAAGCACTGTAATCGGCCAGGAGCTTGAGAAGTACCAGGGCAAGCTCGAGATGAAAAGCGTCGGCACCGTTATCCAGGTGGGTGACGGCATCGCCCGCGTGTGGGGGTTGGACGACGCGATGGCCGGAGAGCTTGTCCGGTTCCCGGACGGTACCATGGCCATGGTCTTGAATCTCGAACTGGACACCGTGGGCGTCGTGCTTTTCGGCTCCAACGAGAAGATCAAGGAAGGCGACATAGTGACGCGGACCGGGACGGTCGCTCAGGTACCTGTGGGCGAGGCCTTGCTCGGACGAGTCGTGGATGCCCTCGGACAACCTGTCGACGGCAAGGGGGCGCTCGCCACAAAGAAGTTCCGGCCGCTCGAGGGGAAAGCCCCGGGCATCGTTGAGAGAAGGCCTGTGCAGCAGCCCGTGCAGACCGGCATCAAGGCCATTGACTCGATGATCCCGATCGGGAGAGGCCAGAGAGAGCTCATCATTGGCGATCGCCAGACCGGAAAGACCGCCATCGCCATCGATACGATCCTCAACCAAAAGGGAGGCGATGTTTACTGTATCTATGTGG
>JAZDPI010000334.1:0-8247 GCA_043797775.1 Candidatus Eiseniibacteriota bacterium | reverse complement strand
TAGGTGGTGGCGTATCGTGGTGTCAGTTTCCTGGTGGTTTGTATGCGGTAGGGACGGCTGACAGTGTGATTACGTTCACGTCGTTGAGCGGGCTGGTGGGGGACTGGGATGGCATCTACTTCACTGACGAGAGTGATGATGCGGGAGCTGTGTCTAGGATGGAGTATTGTGTGGTTGAGAAGGGAGGGCAGACCGACTGGGGTTTGGGAGTGCGTGCGAACGTGTACTGTCGTTGGACGAGTCAGCCTGGAGTGATGAGTCATTGTGTGCTGCGGGATGGACTTGGGAACGGGTTGCATATGGAGGAGTCGTCGATAGCGGTGACGTCGTGTGAGTTTTTGCGCAACAACGTAGGGGTATACTGCAACAACGCGTCGCCGAGTGTGATTCTGTGCAACGTGATGGACAACGCAGATCACGGAATCTATTGCACCGGTAACTCCAGTCCGTTGATCGGCGATTCCAGGGATTACTCCTGTAATCTGTACGGTGCAGGCCGGTACGACGTGTACAACAACACTGCGAACGACATCTATGCGCGATACAACTTCTGGGGTACGGGGGACTCCACGGCCATAGCGACGCACATCTACGACCGCGCCGACGAAGGTTCAAGAGGGCGGGTATACGTCTCTCCGTTCATCACCGTGCTCGACACGTATGTCAGGTCCGGCCCGAGGGAGAACGAGCACGTGAACGTCACTGCGGTCCGTTTCAGCTGGTTTGGGACGGACGATACGACTCCGGCTGAGAGCCTCATGTATTCGTACAGGCTGGATGAAAACGAGTGGAGCCTTTATTCGCCCGACACCAGCCATGTCTTCACCGATCTGAGTGAAGGGCTTCACACCTTCATGGTACGGGCGATGGACCAGGACTCGAACGTTGACTCAATACCTGCCGTCCGACGTTTTGTGGTCGACCTGACGGAGCCAAACACTCAGGTGGCGGACGGACCGGAGGACGGCGATTGGATCAACACGGCCTATGTTGATTTTGTCTGGTCGGGCACGGACAATTTCACCCCTCCCGAGGGGCTCTTCTTCTCATACCGGATGGATTCGACCGAGTGGAGCGCCTTCAGCCGCGAAAAGTCCCACCGATTCGAGAATCTCTCCGACACCACGCACATTTTTGCTGTAAGAGCCAAGGATTTCGCAGGAAACGTGGAGATTACTCCGCTCACGGTTCAGTTTGGCGTTGATCTCGGTGCTCCGGAGACGTGGTTTGTGAGTGGTCCTCCGGACAGCTCCACGATAGGGCCCCAGCCGGTCGCACTCTGTTGGACCGGAAGCGATTCGCACACAGATGTGAGCGGGCTCAAGTACTCGCATCGTCTGGACGACGGGGGTTACAGTGCTTTCGCCTTAGACACTTGTCACGTTTTCACCAACCTCTCGGGCGGGTGGCACAGAATCCTGGTCAAGGCCCAAGATACGGCCGCGAACGAGGATCCCAGCCCTGCTGAGAGGAGTCTCCTCGTGGATGCCACGCCCCCGGAGCTGACCTTCACGGACGCCCCGGAAGAGAACGAATTCCTCGGCCTGCGTGACGTCAGGTTTGAATGGACCGGCTCGGACGACCACACCCAGGCGAGTCAGATTCTCTTCGCATACAGTCTGGACAGTACTGACACATGTGAGTTTTCTTCAGCGACGACGGTGGAACTGGTAGGTCTCGAGGAGGGCACTCACCATTTCGCCCTGTTGGCCTTGGATGCAGTTGGTAACATCGGCACAGCCGTTCGATCCTTTGCAGTCGATCTTACGCCCCCGCAGACCATCATAGTTTCCGGCCCGCAGGATGGAGGTTTCGTAAACACTGCCAGTGTGACATTCGTCTGGTCGGGTACGGACAATCTCTGTCCTCCGGAGAGCCTCGCATTCTCGTACAGACTCGACGAGACTGCCTGGAGCGAGTTCAGCCGCGAGACTTCGCACACGTTTGATTCTCTTTCTGTGCAATCGCACGTCTTTCAGGTCAGGGCGAGGGACAAGGCGGGACACGAGGACTCTGTGTGGGTCTCGCGCTCGTTCTCTCTGGACTTCGGCACGCCTGAAACCCAGATAGTCTTGGGCCCTCAAGAGTCTTCGATCTTGCGGGCCAACACCTTTGCCTTCTCGTGGAGCGGAAGCGACTCCATTACCCCGAAGAGTTCGCTGCGCTTCTCCTACAAGCTTGACGCCGGGGCATTCTCGCCGCCCGGGCCGGATACTTCCCGGACGTTCACGAACGTTCCGGACGGTTATCACGTCTTTCAGGTGAAGGCTCTAGACGCCGCAACGAACGAAGATCCGACCCCTGCCGTCCGCTCGTTCTACACGGATGTGACACCACCAAGCGTGGTGTTCGTCCAGGGTCCGCCATCTGGTGCTCACATCTCTGTGGATTCGACTACAGTCGCGTGGCAGGGCACTGACGCAGTCGCGTCTTCACAGAATCTGTTGTACGCGTACCGGCTGGACTTGGGAAGCGAGACCTCGTTTGCGGGAACTCGGGCCGCACTGCTGAGTGGACTCGCAGAGGGACTCCATAGTCTGCGGGTGAGAGCAAGGGATGAGGCGGGCAACATAGGGTCGAGCACACTGGGATTTGGAGTGGATATCACGCCTCCGAACACTTCCGTGATTTCTGGCCCGGCGAATGGTGGCTGGTGGCCGAGCTCAACGGTTACGTTCACCTGGTTGGGTAGTGACAATCTCAGTGGTTCAGGGGACCTGTTCTATTCCTTCGCGCTTGACGACAGCGCGTTTTCGACTTTCTCTGGCGCGACGTCCCGAACATTCCAGGGATTGGAGTTAGGCGTACACAGATTCGTTGTGACATCTCGCGACAAGGCGGGCCACGAGGACACGAGTCCAGATACCGTGACCTTCGCCGTGGGATTCGTCGATCTGGTTGTAAGAGGAGTCTCAATCCCTGAGTCGGCATTCTACAATTCTCCCGTCGCGGTTTCGTGGACGGTAGAGAATAGTGGCGACGGTCCGGCGCTTGGGCCGTGGAAAGACCATGTCTATATGTCTTCAGACAGTCTGGTCGGGGGCGACAGTCTTCTCGCCATCGTGGACAGAGTGGGCGTCCTTGACGGGGGAGGCACGTACTCTGGAACCTGCACGGTGAGGATTCCCTACTGTGCTCGGGACACGATGTGGATCATCGTTGTTGTTGATGGTGGTGGAGCGGTTGTGGAAGAAGGGAATGAGGGAAACAACTCGATCGTCAGTTCGCATCCCGTCATTCTTTCGATTCCTGCCCATCCAGATCTCGTCGTGCAGTCAATCGCTCCGCCCATCGACGGATGGTCTGGACAGGGGACTTACGTTGAGTGGACGGTGTTGAACCAGGGAGGCGACGGTGCGGCGGGACCCTGGGTGGATAGAGTGTACCTTTCCTTGGATTCGCTGATTGGGAATGACGTCGAGCTCACTCCTCCTTTCTATTACAACTACACGCTGGCCTCCCAGGCTACATACACGCATTCTCATCCGGTTGTCTTTCCTCATGATATACAGGGCGACTACTGGCTTGTCGTCTTGACCGACGCACAGGATTCAGTTGAAGAGTATGTCGAAGATGATAATAATGCCGCCATTGCGGCATTGTCTTTCCCGATTCACCTGACGCCGTTCCCCGACCTGCGTGTGGACTCCGTCGTTGTTCCTCCGATTGTTGACGCAGGCTCCGGCCTTCCATTCAGTTGGACCGTCAGCAACCACGGCAGTGCTCCTACGAGCGCTCCCGTCTGGTACGACGAGATCTATCTCTCGACGAACTCTGTCCTGGACGGCGGCGATGTATTCCTCGGCAAGTTTGCCAACCTCACCTATTTGAATGTCGGGACAGGGTACGTGCAAAACAAGAGCGTGACGCTGCCAGCCAATATCAGCGGGACGTACTACGTCATCGTGAAGACGGATGCACAAGGTCACGTGTATGAACACAACAACGAAGGCAACAACGCCGGCGCGAGTGGCCCCTTCACGGTCAATTTCGTGCCGGCGCCCTGGTGCGGACTCGAAGTCAAGTACCTGACTCCGATTACGAGTGTTTGGTCGGGGCAGACGGTCTCATTGACTTGGGTCTTGGAAAACGTGGGCACGGGGCCGATGGCCTCGACGCACTTCGACGATGCCTTCGCACTTTCACCGGACAGCGTCTTCCATCAGAGCGGGTGGTTCAGCGTCTGGCACTGGCACAACACCGATCACCCGCTTGCCCCCGGCGAGAGAGACACGCTGACTGCAAACGTGACGTTTCCCTCGGACAAGAGTGGGAACTGGTATCTGTTCCTCATACCCGATTCGCATCTGAACGGGGGTTGCGGTGGAATACCGCTCGGTCGACCAATCACGATTCGGGCAGCACCGTCCCCAGACTTGGAGGTAGCGTCCGTCAGCATTGCCGGCGACACCGCGTTCACGGGAGCCCAGATCAAGGTGGGGTGGAGCGCCCGGAACAACGGCCCCGGCCCGAGCGGCGCGACCTCGTGGCAGGACTGCCTCTGGTTGTCTGATGACGACGTGTTTGCCCCCGGAGTCGATCAAAGCTTGGGAGCCAAGACTCACTATGGTTACCTGGATGTGGACGCAGGGTATGCCGACAGCCTTGAGGTTACCCTGCCGTATGATGCCCTGGGGTCCTACTACCTTTTCGTCTGCACCGATGGAACGAACGCGGTTCCCGAGGGACAGTACGAGGGCAACAACTGCTGTCGCACGTTAATCCCGCTCGAGATCGTTCTCCCGCCTGCCGCCGATCTTCAAGTAGTGACAATTGGCGCGCCTTCCGGAGCCGGTTCTGGTGATACGGTGAATGTGACCTGGACCGTCAGGAACAACGGTCCCGCTGCCACTGTCGTCGAGTCCTGGACGGACGTCCTTCACATCTCGGCGGACAGTACTCTTGAAGTTGGGGCGGATAGCTGCCTCGTGAGACAGATCCACAGCGGAAAGCTCGGTGTCGGTGGTCAGTACGTGGCGAGCAGCCCGGGCGTCATTCCTAACGGACTGAGCGGTACTTACTATCTGATTGTACGAACTGACCTGGAGGGGCGCGTCTACGAGGGGGGCGCTTTCGGAAACAACGTGCTTGGCAAGTCGCTCACGGTTAGCCTGACGCCGCCGCCAGATCTTCAGGTGAGCAATCTCGTTGTGCCCGCGACGGGGCAATCCGGCAAACAGCTTGGGATACAATGGACCGTTTCTAACAAAGGTACGGGCGGAACGAGGGCGGTAATCTGGGAGGATGCGGTTTACCTTTCAGTCGACCCCACGCTTGAGCCCAATGCAGATACCCGCCTCGCAGTGTTCACACGCACGGGAGCTCTCGGTCCTGCCGGGGGATATGTCAGGAACGAGAATGTCACAATACCCGAGGGGCTTGTGGGCAGTCGCTATATTATTGTGAGGACAGACGCCGGGGATAAGGTGTACGAGCATTTGAACAATGGAAACAACGACCGCTTCGCACTGACTGTCGTTCAGTCACCGCCCAAGCCGGATCTTGATGTAATCGCGTTCGAGCTGCTCTCAGCCGATTCGTGCCTGGGTACGGCCAGGCTCAGGTGGACCGTGAAGAATCCGGGGGGTGGCTTGGCGAGCGGGTCCTGGGTCGATGCAGTCTATCTATCCAACGATCAGATCCTGGATGCTGCAGTTGACCAGGTCGTGGCCTCGAAGAGCCGTACAGATGTTCTTGGTTCCGGCGCAACCTACATAGTTGAAACGACGGCGCAATTCCCGCGGGGCACAGAGGGGGTGTATTATCTCTTCATAAAGACAGACTCGGGCAACCGTCTCGTCGAGGCCAGCGAGGTGAACAACGTCGACTCCCTTCAGGCAGGAATAGCTATAGTTCCGATTGACCTTGTCGTGACAAGCGTCGATGGGCGCGACTCGGCGAACACCGGCCAGCCGGTTACGGTGTCCTGGACAGTGCGCAACAATGGGCTGTGCGCAACGGGTCAATCCACCTGGTACGACGCCGTTTATCTCTCGAGAGACAGGATACTCGATGCGTCGGATTACGTAGTGTCATCTGTGCGGCACGACGGTGCATTAGAGCCAGGCCAGGGTTATGTGGCCAGTGTGCAGGTGCAGATTCCTTCCGGGCTTGCCGGGACTTACTATTGGTTCGCCGTAACTGACAAGAACAACGATATTCATGAGCAGAATGGAGAAGCGAACAATTTCTGCCTTGACCCTAGCGCGATAATAGTGCTGGTACCGCCCCGCTCTGACCTTCTTGTCGCAAGCGTCATGGCTGACTCTACCGGCGTGCCGGGCGAGGATATCGAGATCAGATGGTCCGTGGCAAACGCGGGGGATAATGTTGCATCTGGGATGTGGACTGACGCTCTGTATGTATCCTCAGACTCGACGCAGAGCGTGGAGGATGTGCTCCTGGGGACCTCCACATATACAGCACATCTCCCGGCCGGGAGTGCCATCTCCAGAACATTGGCCCTGAGCTATCAGCAGCTTGAACAGATTCTTGGCGTCAGCCTGCCGGGGATTCAGACCGGGGCATATCGAGTGTTGGTTGCAACCGATGTGCGCAATTGTATCCCGGAGTCAAATGAAGCCAACAACGTCGGCGTCTCGCAGGGTCCATTGCGGACCACAATCCCCCTTCTGCCGCCAGACACTCCCCTGAGACTTGTTGTGCCTCCAAATGCCCAGAGGCTCCACGAGGTCCTGCCGCTCTCGGGAGGCGAGGATCTGCGTATTAGTTCCGTTTCTTTGTCAGGCAGTGCTACGTTGGAACTCTTTGTGGGGCACGAGCGAATTCCTACGCCGAGCAATTACACTTACCGGGCTTCGCAGAATGGCAGTGGGAGCACTTCTGTCACCGTTCCATCGGCCGGCTTGGGCTCCCACTTTGTGTTACTGAAGAACGTGTCTTCCACCGAAACCGACAGTGTTGAATTGATGGCGGAAATCCTGCAGCCGGAAATTGAGAGCGTTTCTCCCACCGAAGTAGGTTGCTCTGGCCGCGTGACTTTTCGTGTGCGCGGGTCTGGTTTCACCGATGGCTCTGTGGTCATGCTCTGCAAGAGCGATGCTCCTTGCTTTGTTGCCGATACCGTAGTGCTTATGAATAGCACGGAATTGCTCACAAGATTCACTCTGTCCGGGGCAGACACTGGCAGATACACTCTCCGCATTTCGGGTCAGGGCATGGGCGTCCTGTCATTCTTCCCGCTGCACGTGGTGAAGGAATCCTACGCTTCGATAAGAGTCTCCGTCGCAGGTCCTAATGTTGTCAGGGAAGACACTGAGCACTGGGCCATCGCGACCGTACAGAACGATGGGAATACAGACACTGGGATCATCCTTGTCCTACTGACCAGCCCGCGTTGGTTGCGGTTCTCTGTATCACTCAACGAGCGAGAGTCACCGGAGGAAGCTCTCTTACGGCCAGTGCTCGTTGAGGCAGAGCCATACGGAGAGATGAACGTGCTAGGCTTCTTCACGCATCCTCTCCCTCCAGGTGGCATGGCTCAGGTTCCTATTTCATTCAGTGCCAGTGGAACGGGGAGTTCAACCGGGGATAACGCATTGTCGGTGCAAGTCATAAGCTTGTCCAGCGCGGCTCTAGGCGATGCTCTCTATGAAGCATACGACAGGATAAAGCGTGAACGCCCCGAACTTGATGTCCCACCCGTCACTCCACTCACCCCGGAACAGCTGATGCAGATCAACGACAGAGCGTGGCATGCGTTGTCTACCTTCATGGTTTTTGGTGGAAAGTGGATTGTGATCTACAGCCTCATCGGGGGCGTGTGTGTTGTCGCTCCACAGTTCTGTCCTGCGTTGCTCGCATTGGGCAAGATGGGATTTGTCGTCGACCTGGCTGAACTTGCATGCGATGAGCTTCTCGACTTGGTTCAGTATCGAAACATCCTTCTACCTGTAACCGTCGGTCGATCCCGAGACCCAAACGAGAAACTTGGGCCCACCCCCGTTGCGGAGCCGCTCGTCGCACAGAATCAGAGTCTTCCCTACACCGTTTACTTCGAAAACACGCCGAACGCCACTGCGGCTGCCCGGGAAGTCGTTGTCACCGATGCTCTGGATGCCGGCCTCGACCTCCGCAAGTTTCGCCTTGCCGAGATTGGTTTCGGTGATACAACCGTCATCGTGCCTGAGAACAGAAGCTACTGGCAGAGCCTGGTGAACCTGGATTCGGGCTATCTGCTCGAAATCGATGCCGGCATCGACGTGTCAACGAGAGAGGCGCACTGGA
>JAZDPI010000329.1:0-8407 GCA_043797775.1 Candidatus Eiseniibacteriota bacterium | reverse complement strand
GTACTCGTTACCACCGTACGCGGCCTCATGGAAAAAGTGCCCTCGAAAAACGTCTTTGCGCCGGCAGCCGTCGTTCTAAAAGAGGAACAGCACGTTGACCTGGAACGGATTCTGGAGAGGCTCACGCTGATGGGCTTCACGCGGCAGCCCTCCGTCACTCAAGTAGGCGAGGCAGGCCTTAGGGGCGGAATCCTGGATGTTTTCTCGTTCGGTTCCTCACTCCCCTGGAGGATTGAGCTGGACGGAGACGTCGTCAGCTCCATAAGGCTCTTCGACCCCGAGACTCAGCGGTCCGTCTCGAGCGAAAGTGAGGCGCGGATACTCCCGCTTTACGAGCTCGTGCTCTCTGAGGAGATAGTCAAGCGACTCGGTTGCGCGCCCCGGGATTCCCGCACCTGCGAGCTCTACCACAGGATCCGCGAAGGCGCCTCGCCGGCGAGCCTTCTTGATTCCAGAGGCCTTCTGATGCAAGAGCTCTCCAGCCTCCTCAGCTACGTTCCGCCGGATGCGGTGGTGTTTCTCGAGGACGGGAAGAAGGTGGAGGACAGGGCTCTGTATTTCGACAAGGAGGTAAGGCAGAATTGGGAGTCTCTGGGAGAATCAGCGCCGCGGCCCGATGTCCCGCTGTCTACTCCCGATGAGCTTTATCTTGCCGCGGACCAGTTGAAGACGGCCCTCTCGAGTTTCGCGCAGATCTCTCTCGCCGGCGTGGTCGGAGAGGCGAAGGGCGAAGACGTCTTCGGGAGCCGCCAGATCGACAGCGACGGTGCGCACTACGTCAGGGTCGAGATCACTTCCCGGGAGCCCGAGTCCGTGGGTCGGGACGTGAGGATTCTGAACCGCTATCTCGAGGAACTTCTGTCCTACGGCACCGAAGTCTACATTATCTGCGACAACAAGATACAACAGGAGAGGCTTGAGGAGATACTTGGCGAGCGGCCCGTCACGCTGGAGACCGCACGTCTGAGCTCGGGCTTCATCATCCCGGAGCTGAGCCTCGCCGTACTTACGGACAGAGAGCTCTTCTCGCGATACAGGTGGCGGAGATTCCGGCACAGGCTTCATCTCGGACTTTCGATAAGGGACGTCTCGGCCCTGCACTCCGGTGACTACATCGTTCACTACGACTATGGAGTCGGTACATACCGCGGGCTCAAGAGGCTCACGGTGGACGGGCACGAAACAGAGTGCCTTCAGATAGACTACGCCGGCACAGACAAGCTTTTTGTTCCCGTTGACCAGCTCTCCCTGATCCAGAAATACGAGGCCGAAGAAGGACACGTACCTGCCGTCCATAGAATCGGCGGAACGCTCTGGAAGCGCACTAAGACGCGCGCGCGGAAGGCGATACGGGACATGGCCAAGGAGCTCATCGAAATTCAGGCAGCCAGGCGGGCACTCAAGGGCCACAGCTTTTCGCCGGACACCGTCTGGCAGAAGGAACTGGAGAGCTCCTTCCCGTACGAGGAGACCCCGGATCAACTTCAAGCTTGCCAGGATGTCAAGCTCGACATGGAGAGAAGCTCCCCAATGGAGCGACTTGTGTGCGGGGACGTGGGTTACGGCAAGACCGAGGTTGCCGTGAGGGCGAGTCTCAAGGCCCTGATGGACGGCAAGCAGGCGGCAGTCCTCGTGCCGACCACCGTGCTCGCGCAGCAGCATTTCAACACTTTCTCCGAGCGGCTCTTGAGCTTCCCCGCCAGGATCGAAATGTTGAGCCGCTTCAAGAGCAGGCGAGAACAAAAGGAGGTAGTAGCCGGCCTTCACAACGGCGCCGTGGACGTCGTCATCGGCACGCACAGACTCCTTCAGAAAGACGTCGAGTTCAAGGAGCTCGGTCTCCTCGTGATAGACGAAGAGCAAAGGTTCGGCGTGGCTCACAAAGAGGCCCTGAGAAAGAAAAAGAAGCTCGTGGACGTTCTCACGATGACCGCCACCCCCATTCCGAGGACACTCCACATGTCGCTGGTCGGGGCGCGCGACATGTCGCTGATAAACACTCCCCCAAAAGACAGGATTCCGATAAAGACCGAGATACTGGAGTTCAGCCAGGAGCTCATAAGAGAGGCGCTTCTGAGAGAGGTGGACAGGGGCGGGCAGGTGTTCTTCGTGCACAACAGGGTCTACTCCATCGAGGCCATGAGACGCTTCCTCGGCCGGCTCGTGCCGGAGATCTCGTTCGCGGTGGCCCACGGCCAGATGGGCGAGAGGGACCTCGAGGAGACGATGCTGCGGTTCATAGACAGAGAGTTCCACGTTCTAGTTTGCACCATGATAATCGAATCGGGCATCGACATGCCGAACGTGAACACGATGATCGTGAACAGGGCCGACACCTTCGGGCTCGCACAGTTGTATCAGTTGCGAGGAAGAGTGGGCCGCTCCAAGGAACAGGCCTACGCCTATCTCCTCGTGCCGCCGGAAAAGGCCCTGACGGAGGCCGCGGAGAAGAGGCTCAAGGCCATCGAAGAATGTGACGAACTCGGCGCTGGCTTCAAGATCGCGATGCGAGATTTGGAAATAAGGGGTGCAGGGAACATCCTGGGAGCCGAGCAGCACGGCTTCATCCTCAGCGTGGGCTTCGACCTCTACTGCAGGCTCCTCGAGGAGGCGGTGCAGGAGCTTCAGGGCAAGCCCGCGGAGGTGGAGAAGGAGCCCAGGCTCAGGGCGGAGCTGCCTGCGTACATACCCGAGTCCTACGTTGCGGACGACGCCGAGAGAATGTCCATCTACAGAAAACTGGCCGGCACCCGGTCAGTCGAAGCCGTGAACGAAATCGAGAAGGAGCTCAAGGATCGCTTCGGCAAGCTTCCGGCCACCGCGCACGATCTTCTCGAGCTGAGACGCATAAGGCTTCTGTGCAAGGGGCTTCCGCTCGAGTCCGTCACCGTGAGGCGCGCCGCGACGCAGCTCGTTTTGTCGAGACGGCTCACAAGAAGAGAAGTCACGGGCCTGGTCGGCTCGCTGCGCCATCAGTTGGAATTCGCCCTCGGCCATACCATGCGGGTGGAGCTCAAACACGAAGGGAAAGAGCCGCTTGCACGGACCAAAAAGCTGTTGAAAGCACTGGCCTCGTGTGTTAGCGTAAAAAGGGAATAACTTGGACTCCGTGGGGAGTGAGCTCCCCATTTTCTTTGTGGCAGAAGCCGTTTGAGAAGGAGAATCTCGAGCATGAAGAAGCTCTTGTACGCGCTGACGATAGCTCTGTTCGCTTTCACGGCACTCACGTCCTGCACCAAGGACGAATCTAAGAAGGTCGTGGCAAAAGTGGGTTCCCGGAAAATAACGGTTGGGGACTTCCACGAGGCCTATTTCAAGATCCCCCCCGCATACCTGCCGCAGGATGAGGGAGAAGCAGGCAAGCGCAAATTCCTGGATGATCTCATAAGCAAGGAACTTCTGACTCTCGAGGCCTACGATCTCGGGCTGGACAAGGAGCCGGAAGTCGCGGAGCACGTCAAGAAGTTCGAGCAGCAGGTTCTCCTGCGCGATCTCTATGATCGTGAGGTGATTGCGAAGTCGGAGGTGACGGAGAAGGAGATCAAGGAACTCTACGATCAGAGGTCGAAAGAGGAGGAAGTTCACGCGCGGCACATCGTTGTGAGTGACCGGAAGAAGGCCGAAGAAATTCTGGCGAAGGCCAACGCCGGGGAGGACTTCGCCGAGCTCGCGACGCAGTACTCGGAAGATCCGACTACGGGGCCGAGCGGCGGCGACCTGGGGTTCTTCGGGAGAGATTTGATGATTCCGCAGGAATTCCAGGACGCGGTGTTCAAACTGGACGTGGGGCAGGTGAGTGGAGTCGTCAAGACGGCGATGGGCCATCACATTATAAAGGTCGAGGAGAAGAGGAAACGACAGGTCGACACCTTCGAGAACGAGAAGAGCAGGCTCGAGACGGAGGTTGTGATGAAAAAGAGGATGGATCTTGCCAAGGCGTACCTCGACAGGGTGAAGAAGAGATACAGCCTCACCATCAAGGAAGAGGGGCTTAAGACTCTCAGCCGGGGCCTCAAGGCGTGCTTCTCTCCGATGGGCACCAATCCCGAGGATCTGGCAAAGCAGTTCACGGACGCCGAGAAAGCCCAGTTGCTGGCAAGCTCGAAGAGCGGAGAATACAGGATAAGCGACCTTCTCAAGACGTACGAGGGGAAAGGTCCGGCTCCCGTTCCCTCCGGGCAGAACATGGACGATTTGAAGAACTTCGTGGAAGCGGAGGTCATAACGCAGCCGCTCATAGACGAGGCCAAGAGAATCGGCATCGCAAAGCAGGAGACCGTGAAGACAGACCTGGCAAGACTGCGAGAAGAGAAGATGGTGGACCTCCTGTACCAGAAGGAGGTCAGGGACAAGGTCACGACGGCCGAACAGGAAATCACCTTCTATTACTCCCAGCACTCCACGAAGTACGGTCACCCCGAGATAGTCCGAATCAACAAGCTCGTGGCCGCCGGCGCAAAGGCAGCCGACTCGCTTCTCGCACTTGCAAAGAAGAAAGTCGATTTCGAAGAACTGGTCAGAGACAACTCCATTGACGAGCTTACGGCTCCCCGGGGCGGGGTCGCCGAGGTGAAGCTCGGTACGGACGCCGACGTTGATGCGCTTGTGAAGGGGCTCAAAGTCGGCGATTTTGCGGGACCCAGGCCGACGGGTCGGGGGTTCTTAATTGTGAAGCTTCTCGAGAGAAAGCCGGCGGTCGTGATGCCCTTCGAGACGGCGCGTCCCTACGTAGAAAGGGACGTGCGTGCTGCGAAAGAAGAGAAGGGGTTGGAGGACTTCGTAGCCAAGCTCAAGGAGAAGCACAAGCCGGACATCAACGAGAAGGTGCTTGCCGGGATAAGGCTCGGAGCTCCGCCGGAGGGAGAGAAGAAGCAGAAGGGGGAGAAGAAGTAAGTCGACGCGATTCTTTAGAGGGGAGGAGAGAAGTGAAAAGGTTGTCAGGTTTCGTTTGGGCACTCGTGATTCTCGCCGGAGTTGTGTCACAGCCGTCTTACGCCGCCGAGGTGGTGGAGGAGATTCTCGCCGTGGTCGGGGATGAGGTCATCCTCAGAAGCGAACTGGACGAGCAGGTCATTTTCTACTGCATGCAGTCTCAGATAGACCCCACCGATACGACCAAGATCAAGGAGGTCGAGAAAGACCTCCTGAGCAGGATGGTTGACGCGAAGCTCGTCGTCAATGAGGCAAGAAAGCAAAAACTCGTGGTCACTCCCGAAGAGCTGAACCGGGGCGTGGAAGACGCCGTGCTCGAGGTGAAGAGGAGGATGGGTTCCGAGGAGAAATACCTGAAGGAGCTCGATAAGGAAGGTCTCACCGAAGAGAAGCTCAGAAGCCGGTATCACAAGGAGCTCGAGGCGCAGCTTCTGGCCATGAAGCTTGTGGACAAGGAGATCCGCTCCAAGATCAAAGTCACGGACGAACAAGTGAGCTCGTTCTTCAAGGAGAGAAAAGGGGATTTTCCCAAGAAGCCGGCCGAAGTGACTCTGGCTCAGATAGTGATCCTGGCCGAGGCGGATTCCACGGCCGAAGAAGCGGCAAGAAAGAGGATTTTGGAACTGGAGAAGGCCCTGAGAGAGGGAGAAGCCTTCGAGAAACTCGCGCAGCTGTACTCTGAAGATCCAAGTGCGCAGGGAGGTGGGGACGTGGGTACTTTCACAAAGGGCGAGTTCGAAGAGGAGTTCGAAAAGGTCGCGTTTGCCCTCGAACCCGGACAGATCAGCGGGCCCGTGCGCAGCCGGTACGGCTATCACCTGATAAAGCTCGTTGAGAGGGATGAGAACAGCGCCCACGTGAAGCACATCCTCATCAGAGTGAAACCCACCGAGGAGGCGGAAACAGTGGCCCGGAAATCGGCAACGGACCTGAGGAGGAGAATCGAAGCGGGGGAAAGTTTTGCAGAGCTCGCCAAGCAGTACTCCGACGATCCTGAAACGGCAACCAAGGGAGGCGTCGTCGGGACGTATCCGGTCGAGGCCATTTCGCCGGCGGTGAAGAATGCGATCAAGGGCGTCCCGGTGGGCGGCATCACAGATGTTGTACCAGTGGAGATAGCCTTCAACATATTCAAGGTGGTGGAGAGAATATCCGAACGGAATTATGCCTTCGACGAGGTGAAGGACCAGGTCCGCCAGCTGGTGATTCAGGAGAAAAGTCAGAACAAGTACGAGGAGTGGCTGGCGGGGCTCAAGAAGAAGACGTTCATCGACATCAAGGCTCGGTAGCCGGGTGAAGCTCCTTGCGGATTGATCTGTTTCTCAAGAAGGTTTGCATCGCAAAAAGCAGGTCTTTCGCTGCGAAGCTCTGCGAGGATGGCGGCGTCACGGTCAACGGCCGCGTCGCCAAGAGCAGTAAGGAAGTGAAGCCTGGAGATGAGGTCAGTGTCAATCTGCCGACCAAGGAGCTTGTCTTCTCCATCGTGGCGCTGCCCGAAGAAAACGTGAGCAAAGCTCGGGCGCTCACTTTTTACAGCCTCATCAGCCAGAAAGAAATCACCGGGGCGTTCTAAGGGCGTTCTAGAAGACGAGCTCTCCCGCCGTACGTTTGCCCAGCGTCGAGTCCAGATCTCAGTTCGCACAGCGGAGGCGCCTCCATCGGGGGTTCTCCGGAATAGGGTTGGTTTACGGTATGTCTGAGTGTCCTCCCGTCGCAGCTCGCCGTCGCATGCCGGTTGCGATCTCGATGGGCGATCCGCTCGGTGTCGGCCCCGAAGTTACGATGAAGGCGTTGTTCAGGAGCGACGTCGCCGAGCGAGTGAGTCCCATCGTCGTGGGCATCCCCGCACTTCTGGAGCGCGCGTGGGGTCTGGCGAAGACAGCGGGAGCTTCCGGTCGCGGGAGGGGCGCTCCGCGGGCGGGCGCCGGGCGCGCCGGCGTCCGAGTGGCAAGCGTGGGTGGAACGGCCGCCCGGGGAATAAAAGTTGTGACTCCCCGCGAACTTCCGGAGGTCGCCTACCTGACGTCCAAGAGGAGATCCTCTGCGATGCCTCGAATGAGCGCGCGGGACAGGGGCACGATTGCCGTCGCCTGTGTCAGGGAGGGGGTCAGGCTCTGCCTGGAAGGCCACGCTTCCGCACTCGTGACGGCGCCCATTTCAAAGGCAAGTCTCAAGGCGGCGAGGCTCCCCTACGTGGGACACACGGACATGCTTGGAGACCTTTGCCGCAGCCGGAAGACTCTGATGATGTTTGTGTGGGGCGAGCGAAGAATCTCCCTCGTGACGACGCACGTGCCGCTCAGGATCGCTGCCGGGTCTCTCACCCGCCGGAACGTGAGTGACGCGATACGTCTCACCGAGGAAGCTCTGCGCCTTCTGTTTCACGTCCGTCGTCCGAGCATCGCCGTGCTGTCTCTCAACCCGCACAGGGGAGAGAGCGGGCTTCTGGGCGGCGAGGAGCGGACCGTGATAGAGCCCTCTGTGAAAGCGCTCGCGGCCGGAGGCGTCAGGGTACGCGGGCCGTTTGCGGCCGACAGTTTCTTTGCGAAGGAAAGCTGGGGGGAGTTCGATGCCGTCGTGGCGATGTATCACGACCAGGGGCTGATTCCGGCAAAGCTCGTCAGCAGCGGCAATGCAGTCAACCTCACGCTGGGCCTGCCTTTTGTGCGCACTTCTCCGGGACACGGTACCGGCGAACAGATTGCCTGGAAGGGCGTGGCCGACGTGAGTCCGATGGCGTCCGCGATTCTCCTTGCCGCTGAACTTACGGCCAATGTAAGATTGCCGCTGAGATGGAAATCCGTCCGATTGCTTGAAAAGTAAGGAGTTCCTGGGTGCAGATGAGTCGCCGGACGGCAGGGCGGGTGCCTCCGACAGCGCTCTTCAGTGTGCCGGAACCTGGGTCCAGGGGTTGAGGGTAGTTGGGTGGTACGCTTCTTTCACGTCACAAAAATCTATCCCGGTAATCGCGTCGCGCTCAACGACGTGAACTTGCAGATTGGTGAAGGCGAGATTCTCTTTGTGGTGGGGCCGAGCGGTGCCGGGAAGAGCACGCTTCTCAAACTTGTCTATCTTGATGAAATGCCCACCTCGGGAGAGGTAATCGTGGGCGGGTTTGTGAGCAGCACGATCTCTCGAGGCAAGATACCCAGTCTGCGCAGGCGGGTCGGCGTCGTGTTTCAGGATTTCAAGCTGATGCAGGACAGGACGGCCTTTGAGAACGTGGCCGTGCCGCTCAGGATTGCGGGCGGAATCCCGGGCGTGGAGCTCAAGGAAAGGGTGATGAACGCTCTCGGGAGAGTCGGCCTGTGCCACAGGAGGAGCGCTTTCCCGAGGGAACTCTCGGGCGGCGAACAGCAGAGAGTCTCGGTCGCGAGGGCGATCGTCAACAACCCGACGGTTCTGCTTGCAGACGAACCGACGGGCAACCTGGACGCCGCGGTCGGGGGAGAGATCATCGATCTCATCCGTGAGA
>JAZDPI010000313.1:0-2916 GCA_043797775.1 Candidatus Eiseniibacteriota bacterium | reverse complement strand
AGCAGTGAGCCGCGCCGAGATGCTTCCGCGCAGCATCGAAGAGCTACAGGGTGAGTCTGCGGCGGGGCCCACGCTCTGGCCCGTTCAAGGCAAGATCTCACAGGGCTTCTCGGATGCCCGGGGCGGGCACAAGGGGATTGACATAGCTGTTTCACGTGGAACACCGGTCAGGGCCGCGGGAGATGGTGTGGTGGATTTCGCGGGCAGAGATCCGGTCTTCGGAAACATGGTAATAATCAATCACGGTTCGGGGACGAGCTCGCTCTACGGACACAACTCCAAGCTCACCGTAACTCAGGGGAGTGTCGTGGCAAGAGGTCAGGTCATAGCGAATTCTGGAAGTAGCGGCAGAAGTTCTGCACCTCACCTGCATTTTGAGATCAGTCGCTACGGAAGGCAGTTGGACCCGCTCACTGTTCTGAGGGGGCAGTAGACACCAAGGAGGCTGCCATGTTCGGACTGAAGAAGGAAGGGGCCGCGGAAGGAAAGCTGAACTGCATAATCGGCGGGGAGTCTGCCTTCAGGGGCGAAATGTCGGTGAGAGGCAGCGCCAGGATTGACGGCGAGTTCGAGGGGCACGTCCTGGCGAGCGAAGCGCTCTTCGTCGGTAAGACAGGTGTTGTCAAGGCCGACGTTGAAGCAAAGGACGTGATGATTGCAGGTACCCTGATAGGAAACCTAAAGGGAGCCGAGAGAGTAGAACTCCACAGCGGCGCCCACGTCGAGGGAGACATCGAAACGAGAAGTCTCGTTGTGGGCGAAGGGGTCTTCTTCAACGGCAAATGCACGATGGCCGGCGAGGTGCAGGAAATGCCCCTTGCCCAGGTGGCGCACGAAACTCGGCAGGTTTCGAGCTAGCTGGCCCCGCATCGTGAATAACTGTGGAAAAGTGGAAAAGCCGCCCGGCGGAGGTCATGGCACCTAACGCACTGTGTCTTAGGAAGTTAAGCTCCGCGATTGCGCGAGCGCACCAAGAGTTATGCACAACTCAGCAGATTCCTTGGATATACAACGTTTCCGGGCACACCCGCCCGTGAAAGGCTAGGGTATGGAGAAGAACGAGCTACAATATGTTGAGCAACTGAGAGAAGCCAGAAGGAAAATTGCCTCGGAACTCAAGAAGATCATCATCAACCAGGAACGCGTGGTTGAGGAACTGCTTGTTGCCCTCTTTGCCGGTGGACACTGTCTTGTGGTCGGCGTGCCCGGCCTGGCGAAAACCCTCCTTGTGAGCAGTCTCGCCAGGGTGCTCGATCTCAAGTTCACAAGGATACAGTTCACTCCGGATTTGATGCCCTCCGACATAACGGGAAGTGAGATTCTCCATGAAGATGCGGCTACCCGAGCCAGGGTTTTCAAGTTCGTGAAAGGCCCCATTTTCTCGAACATCATGCTTGCCGATGAGATCAATCGCACCCCGCCCAAGACCCAGGCTGCTCTCCTTCAGGCCATGCAGGAGTACGAAGTTACGGCCGGAGGCGAGACCTACAAGTTGGACCTGCCGTTCTTCGTCCTGGCGACCCAGAATCCCATCGAGCTTGAAGGCACTTACCCCTTGCCGGAAGCGCAGTGGGATCGTTTCATGTTCAACATCTTCATCGACTATCCCGAGGAAGCCGATGAGAGGCTCATAGTGACGTCTACAACCGGCACGGCCGCGCCGGTTCTGGAGCGCGTGCTGGGCGCCTCCGACGTGCTGGGCCTTCAGAAGATCGTACGCAGCATCCCGGCCAGCGACTACGTCGTGGACTATGCCGTTCGCCTTGTGAGAGCTTCCAGGCCCAGCCAGGCCGGGGCGCCGGATTTCGTGAAATCTTGGGTCAACTGGGGTGCCGGTCCCCGCGCTTCTCAGTACCTGATACTCGGAGCCAAGGCGAGGGCCGTGCTGCGTGGAGAGCTCACACCTTCGTGCGAAGATGTGAGGCAGGTCGCGACGAGTGTTCTGAGGCACAGAATCCTCACGAATTTCAGCGCCGAAGCCGAGGGAGTGACTGCTGCGGATCTCATCAAGAGGCTCTTGGGCGCTGTCCCTGAGGACGGGCGGCGGAAGTGAAACGTGAACTCCTAGATCCTCTCGTAGTCGCCAGGCTGGCCGGCCTTGACCTTCGCGCGAGGCTTGTCGTCGAAGGTTTCATAGCGGGCTTGCACAGGAGTCCTTACAAGGGCTTCAGTGTCGAGTTCAGCGAGCACCGGCAGTACATGCCGGGAGACAGCATCAAGAACATCGACTGGAAAGTCTACGCCAGGAGAGACCGCCTCTACGTGAAGGAATTCGAGGAGGAGACTAATCTCAGGGTCTATCTTCTTGTGGATGCGAGCGCTTCGATGGGATACGCCTCGGCGGGTCCCGTGACCAAACTCAACTACGCTTGTTCTCTCGCGGCGGCGCTCTCCTATCTGATGCTTCGCCAGCAGGACTCCGTCGGGTTGCTCACCTTCACTCATGACATAAAAACATACATACCGCCGCGCTCGACCAAGCCGCACCTGAACGCGATACTCACAGAACTGGAGGGCCTGTCTCCCGGGGAATCGACAAACGTTTCGCGGAGCCTCGAACTGCTGGCACGCAGAATCCGACGGCGCGGGCTGATAATCCTGTTGTCGGACCTGATGGACGAGCAAGCGGCTGTCCTGAGTGCCGTCAAGCACTTCAGGCACAGAAAACATGAGGTTGTAGTGTTCCACGTGCTGGATGAGAGCGAGTTGAGCTTCCCGTTCGAGGAAGAGCTGGCCTTTGTTGACATGGAGACCGACGAGGAGGTTGTCGCCAACTCCAGACAGATCTCCGCGCGCTACAGAAAGGCGATAGAGAAGTGGACCAACGAGTACAAGAGGCAGTGCCACGAGCACCTGGTGGAGTACGCTCTTCTTAATACGTCAACGCCTTACGACGTCGCGCTCACCCGCTACCTC
>JAZDPI010000268.1:0-5007 GCA_043797775.1 Candidatus Eiseniibacteriota bacterium | reverse complement strand
C
The DNA here is from genome assembly GCA_043797775.1 of Candidatus Eiseniibacteriota bacterium. Lineage (GTDB taxonomy): Bacteria > Eisenbacteria > RBG-16-71-46 > JAFGJU01 > JAFGJU01 > JAZDPI01. Next base: position 5,006 of record JAZDPI010000268.1, on the reverse strand, counting down.
AGGTTCTGGTTTCCTTGAAAAGAGCAAACCAGCCGAAAGGCTGGGACGCAGAGCAACGGGGCTGTGAAAGAGCAGAGGATGCTCTTTCTGCTCGCCGAGCCGCCAAGGGAGTTTTCAAAAGTTCTTTTGGCGGCTCTTCTGTATCTGCATGAGGAGGTTGGTGCCATGAGATTCTCCACGGAGACAATGCTGGGATGGATCGCGCTCTTTGTTCTCACAGCCTCAGCAGTCACGTGTGCAACGGCCGACGCGGCCACATGGAACTCGGTCACGCTCACGTGGACGGCACCTGGGGACGACGGCGGCACCGGGAGGGCGGCGCAGTACGACATCAGGTATTCCACGTCAACCATCAGCGGGACTGACACAACGACATGGTGGAATCAGGCGTCACAGTGCGCGGGGGAACCCGTTCCTCAGTCTGCCGGCGCGAGCGAGAGTTTCGCCGCCGGCGGGCTGCAGCCTTCTACGACGTACTATTTCATGATAAAAACGGCGGATGAAGTGCCGAACTGGTCGGGTTTCTCGAACGTGGCAACAAAGGCAACGACTGCCGCCCCCGACACAATTCCTCCGTCACCGGTGAGAAACCTTGCAAGCGCAACCGGCCCGGAGAACGCGGCCGGGTCTGTCACAAATATGGATTGTGGATTTTTCCTTGCGTCTACCGAGGCATTTGCTAGTGTGTCGAGCGAAACGCGCGGGAGGGTCAGCCGGGGTCCGGCTTGTCCGGATGGTCCAACGGGCTGGCCCGTTGCGTTTCTGGAGCCCTTGAGCAGGCTTCGATTTGATGGCGGACTTGTTTGATGAACAACTGGAGAACTGCTGCCGCAGCCTTGCTGTGCATCCTTTCCTTTGCGGCCGGGCCGGCTTCCGGCATGAGCAGCACTGGTTGGGTCACCTCGACCAGCATTTCGCTCAGCTGGACGGCGCCCGGCGACGACTGGAATGAAGGCCGGGCATCGCGGTACGACCTTCGCTTCGCGACTCTGCCCATCTCCGGCACCGACTCGCTGGCCTGGTGGAACGCCTCGAGCACGGTCATTTGCACGGGCCTTCCAACGCCGGGAGCCCCGGGGAGTTCGGACAGTTTCGTCGTGACGGGTCTTGCACCTGGACAAACCTACTACTTCGTCCTCCGAACTGCAGACGAGGTCCCAAACTGGTCCTTTTTCTCGAACGTGGCCTTTGCATCGACACTGGCCAGACCGGACACGACCTCACCGCCGGAAGACGACACGCCTCCTGTGCCGGTGGGCGGCATAGCAGCCACTCCATCCCAGGACGGGATAAGTCTGAGCTGGAGCCCCTCGCCCGATCCGGACGTGGCGGGCTATCTCGTGTATCGAAGCTGCTCCCAGAGCGATCTTGAACAGCTCACGCCGGGCTTGATACTCGAGAACAGTTACCTCGACAGGACCGTTCTCCCTGGCGTCACATATTACTACACCGTAACCGCGGTGGACTTCGCGTCCAACGAAAGCCCGGTCGCGCAGGTGGTCGGTGTCACCGCGGCCTCGGTCACGCCTGTGACGACGCGGCTTCTGAGCCCCTTCCCCGATCCGTGCGTAAACCAGGCCGTACTCAGATACGAGGTCGCTCAAGAGGAAGAGGACTGCGCGCTCAAGATTTTCGACGTCACCGGAAGGCTCGTGAGGGTTCTGCGCCAGGGTAGAATGGGGCCCGGTCAACACTCAACGTTGTGGGACCTCCGGGAGGACAACGGCAGAAGGGTAAGGCCGGGAGTTTACCTCTGCACTCTCAACGCGGGCAGGTCGACCAGCACGAAGAAACTCGCGGTGCTCCAGTAGATCGGCTGCTGCCGCGCAGCATCTGCCTCAGACAGCCGAAAACCTCTTCGCACATACAACTGAGCACATACGACCGAATCGCTTCACCGAGCGCTTGTTATCACAACGATACTCGCGATCGCGGAGAGAAACGCCGTCATCACGGTCGGCGAAAGCATGGCACCCCAGAACGTGGTCTTCCTCGGAACGTTGACCGTGTCCCCGGGCCTGAGCCCCGGGTTTGCGGACAGGAACCCCGCTTTCAGGTACTTCTCGAGATTGACCTGCATGGTCGTTGTGGCGGAACTCGTTCGCCGCACGACCGTAACCTTTCTGAGTTCCGCCCTGTCCGTGGCTCCGCCCGCAGCAGAGACGGCGGCCACAACGTCTCTCGCGAAAGCAACCTCATAGCCGCCCGGCGTCTTCACCTCGCCGAGCACGTACACGACCTCTCCCTCGGGTGCAGAGATGCTCTTTCGAGGAACTCTTACCGTGTCGCCCGGGTAGAGCTTGATGCTCTCCAGGGATTCCCCGCTCAGCACCCTGGAAACGTCAACGGTCACAGTCTCTCCCGTGCCGCCGGCCCGAATTACCTGTACTGAGCTTAGCAGGGCCATCTCCGTCGGCCCTCCGGCCTCGCTCAGGACCTGCCAGACTGAAGGAATCGAAGGGAAGTTATACCTCCCCGGCTTCACCACCTCACCCACGACGAATATCTTCCGGCTGTTGTACTGCACGACCGTTACGAGTGCTTCGCCCACGCGGAAGACCGAGAGCTTCCTGGTGATCTCTCTCGAAAGCTGTGACGGGGCCATTCCGGCTGCCTTTGTCTCGCCGAGCAGGGGAAGCACAACGGTGCCCTGGGGTCCCACCGCGAAAGTACCGGAAAGGTCGGCTCTCTCGTGAACAGCCACGGAAAGAACGTCCTCCACCCCGATTTCGTATTCCGGGATCTCTGCGGCATTACACGAGCCGCGGCTCGGCGCGAGCTCGGGAGACAAGCAGAACACGGAGGCGAGCAGGAATGCGGCGACGAACACCACAAACTGAGAAGGAGAGGTGCATGATCTCATAGGGAACTCTCGTCCTTGAAGAATTGTGACCAGAACCACCTGCGGACAATTCCGCAACGAGACCGGAAGTGCGAGACGGCCATCGGCGCCTGCGTAGCCCGGAAGCCGCCGGCCGCGTGACGACGGCGGCATTGTAGCATCGGGGCCGTGCGGTGTCAAACCAACGCTCCCGGCCGGTGTGGAGCGACATTCCTCGCCCGCAGAGAGCCAAACGCCCTCCCGAGAGTGAAACTCCTCCGGTAAGGCACAAAGCTCTCATTGCATCCGCGGGGCTATGATACTATCTGAAATCGAACACGGACACTCCGGCCTGTAAGCAGGCCTCGAGTTCCCCGGGGCAAAGACGCTCACCCGGCCTGATCCCGGGGACGACAGAGTCAATCCGCCGTTCTTCCAGGAGACACGATGCCTGCGAATCTGACTCCCCAGTACCGCGAAGCGGAGAGGAAATTCCGAGAGGCAAAGACCCCCTCAGAGAAGCTCTCGTTCTTGCGCGAGATGCTTGCCGTCATCCCCAAGCACAAGGGCACGGAGAAGATGCAGGCCGATCTCAAGAAGCGCATATCCAAGCTTCAGGACAGCGTTGCGAAGTCCCACAGGGTGGGACGCAGGCCCTACGCCTTTTCCGTCGAGCGAGAAGGTGCCGGACAGATAGTGCTCGTCGGGCCCGCAAACTCGGGCAAGTCAAGTTTCCTCCGGTCGCTGACGCACGCCGAGCCGGAAGTGGCTCCCTACCCCTTCACAACCAGAACGCCCCTGCCCGGCATGATGCAGTTTGAGGACGTGCAGATCCAGCTCGTGGACATGCCGCCGATCCAGAAGGGCGACATGGAGCACTGGTTCTATCAACTGTTGCGAAACGCCGATGGAGCGCTAGTCGTGCTGGATGCTACGGCGCCCGCGCTGCTGGAAGAGCTCGAACTTGCCGGGGGTCACCTGGCGCAGGGAAAGGCGGGCAGAGTACTGGTGTTGGCGAACAAGATGGATCTCAAGCCGGACGCTGAAGCCATTCGGCTGCTGGAGGAAGCTGCCGGAGAGATGCGCGATTCGGCCGGCAACAGCGTGAGGGTCGTGCCCTGCTCCGCGTTGACAGGTGCCGGTTCGGGGGAGATCAGGCGGGAGGTTTTCCAACTTCTCGGCCTGGTGAGAGTCTACACAAAGATACCCGGGAAGAAGCCGGACACGGACAGGCCGTTTGTGGTCAAGACCGGGAGCACCGTCCTGGACGTTGCAGGTCTCGTCCACAAGGACTTCGCTGTAACTCTAAAATTCGCAAAGATTTGGGGCTCTGGAACGTTCGAAGGCCAGTGTGTCCAGAGGGACCACGCGGTCAAGGACAGGGATGTGGTGGAATTCCATATTTGACAGCCAGATAGAGCATGCCAGCGTCATTGCGTGCCGGGCACGATTCTTCCTGACGCTACGCGTGTCCCTCGCTCCGCTACGGCGTCCATCAGGACTTGAAGGTCGAAGGGCGTCGCGCCTCCTGCAGCCGAGGTTTGACCCCACAACCGCTTTGACCACACAGAGTTTTGCCGCATGCCGTGCGCATATGCGAGCTTGACTTTGGCCCCCATTGGTGCTATACTCTTTCCACGAGTGTGTTCCGCGACGGCGGGCATTACCACTGTCGTCCAGTGGGGTTGGTTTGTTTCTGGTGGGGAACTCTCGCCTTCCAGGTCGAAAGGAGCGTGCTATGAGAGAGGTTGCTAAGGCAATGCGCGTGTTGGTTCCGGTTGTACTCGGGCTAATCGTCATGCCTGTCCTGGCGCTGGCTGCGCCTTCTGCCGTAAGCGTCACCGGAACGCTGGAGTACGTTGGCCCGGGGACCTACCGGTTCGACTACACGATCGAGAACACTGATGTTCAGCCCGCACTCGCAGGCTTCATCGTGTTCTTCGACTCGGACGGACTTGCACGGGCCGACTATGTCTCGCACACGGCACCTGCAGGTTGGGAAGAGGTGTTTGTCCTGCCGGAAGATCCGGAAGGTTACTGGAACGTGGAGTGGGACGAGATGGCGGGAACCAACAGGATTCTCCCGGGCGAGACGTTGGGCGGTTTCTCCGTCACTTTCACGTGGAACGACGCGAACTCTCTGCCGGGCTATCAGTTCTTCGAGGCCTGGAACGGTGAGGCTCAC
>JAZDPI010000231.1:0-4520 GCA_043797775.1 Candidatus Eiseniibacteriota bacterium | reverse complement strand
CTGTGGGCTTTGGCGGCAGACGGAGCCGACTGATGCCGACCGGTGGGGGTACCGCACTGGAAGGCCGGTGCCTGTGTGAAATCACTTGACAGGCTGGGACCGCCGTGTTAGATTGCGCTCTGCCGCACGGGATGTGCGGCTCTGGCCAACTTCTTGTTAAATCGTTAGTTATGGGGATGAAACTGATAACGGAGTCTGAAAGGGGGTGCACTGGATGCTGACCAAGTTTGTCTCACTTCTGAGCTTGGTGCTAGCCGTTTTCCTTACCGCCTGTCTGCTGGCTGGTTGTGCTGCCAACCTTCCTTGCACCGTGGCGGAGGATCAGGTTGAACAGGCGAGGGCGAAGGCTGGTGCCGCTGACCGCGAGTTGAAACAGGCCGAGAATAAAGCCTCTGACCTTCAAGCGCAGGTCGAGAGCAAGCAGGCCACTGTTGACCAGCTCAAGGCTAAGAAGGCTGAGCTCGAGAGTGCCCTTGCAGAGTAGCATGGGCGAGTAGTATCTGACGGAAACAGTGAATGGAGATGAGGAGATAGCTATGAGAGACAGAAAGTTCTTTTTGGTGCTCATGGCTGTGGCTCTTCTGGCCTTGTTCCTTCTGGCAGGTTGCGGCAAGAGAGTGCTCCGCACGGCAGACGTTTCCAAGGGCGACTACTACAGCGCCGAGGAGTTCAAGAAGCTGTCGAAGGAGCAGAGGAACGTCTACTGCGACCGGCTGGCCAATGAGCTCGATGCTCAGGGTGTGAAGGCGGACGGTGCCGGTCAGAAGGTCTCAGAGGCCAACACGAAGGCTGCAGAGCTTGAGAGTCAGCTCGCTCCCCTTGACGCCGAGATATCGGCGCTCCAGGCCCAGGTAAGCGAGCTCGAGAGTAAGCTGGCCCAGAAAAGGGCGAAGCCGGAAACCTACACGGTCGTCAATGGCGACTGCCTGTACAAGATCTCGGGCTACGAGACGATTTACAACGATCCTCTCAGGTGGCCGGTCCTCTACAGGGCAAACAGGGACAAGATCAAGAATCCCAGCCTGATCTACCCGAACTGGGTTCTCATCGTTCCGCGCGGGCTTCCCACGGAATGGGTCGTTTACACGGGTGAGTGTCTGATCAAGATCGCAGGGTACCAAGAAATATACGGCGCGGGCAAGGAATGGCCGAGGATCTACGAGGCGAACAAGGATCAGATAAAGGACGCCGATCTGATCTTCCCGAAGCAGGTCCTCAAGATACCGAGGTGACCTTCAGGCGCCGTGGGGTGCCGGGGGTTCTTGGGCCTAACTCTAAATAGGGCAGCCGATTACGCCATGACGGGGGACTCCATGCCTCGCAAGAGGTAAGGCTTGGAGTCCCCGCTTTCATGTGGCGCCTGCGAAAGTGATTGCCGATTCTTAGTAATAGGGTATGCTTGTTGCAAGGAGATGCCAGGCGGACCTGTATGACCCCTCGCGGTTTGAGGCGAGGGATTCTTGCTTTTTGCAGGTGCTCCCTGGGAAGCAGCCGTATCGATGGACTCGCGCAGGAAGTGCAACAGGTGAAAGAGGAGATTTCCGAGAAAGTCAGGAAGCACACTAGGTGAAAGAGGAGATTTCCGAGAAAGTATCGATCGAAGACGTTGAGCCGATTCATTTGCTTGGAAGGCAAGACGCCAATCTTCGTTTGCTCGAAGACAAGTCCGGAGCCCGGCTGATCGTTAGAAACGGCCTCATAACCGTCATAGGTTCGCAGAGCCAGGTCGAGCTCGTCGTGAGGGTGCTGGGCGACCTTATCCCTCTTGTGAGGCAGGGGAGGACTCTTGAGGAGCACGACGTCCTCTACGTCATAGACGCTCTCAGGGAGGACCCCGCGGGGACGAAGCCCAAAACCGAGAAAATCGTCTATCATCTGGATCGCCTGTCCGTTTCTCCCAAAACGCTGGGACAGGCGAAGTACCTTCAGGCGATAGAAGAATCCGACATCGTCTTTTCCATCGGGCCTGCGGGTACCGGCAAGACGTATCTCGCCGTGGCGGCGGCCGTGAATGCCCTCAAGAACAAGAGGGTCGACCGGATTCTTCTTGTTCGACCGGCTGTGGAAGCCGGCGAAAGCCTGGGGTTCCTTCCGGGAGATTTCCACGAGAAGGTGAATCCCTACATGCGTCCCCTCTACGACGGGCTCCACGAGATGTTGAGCTTCGAGAGGATGAAGAGGTTCATAGAACTTGGCGTCATTGAAATAGTGCCGCTGGCGTACATGCGGGGGCGTACACTTAGCAACAGTTTCGTGATATTGGACGAGGGGCAGAACACGACCTTGGGTCAGATGAAGATGTTTCTCACGCGCCTGGGGGCCGACTCCAAAGCCGTGGTCACGGGTGACATCACCCAGGTGGATTTGGCCGATTCCGGCCAGTCGGGCCTCATGAAGGTGCAGAGCATACTCTTGGGCATTGAGGGCATAGAGTTTGTCTACCTCACCGAGCGTGACGTGGTAAGGCACAAGCTCGTCAAGGAGATCATCAAGGCCTTCGAGAGGCAGGAGAATCGAAGTAAATGAACGCACCCAGGAAGAGCTTTTTCACGAGGATGTTCCCGAAGGAAGGAAGGGTCATGCCGACCCGGCTGAGGGGCGGGATTCTGGAGAAGAGGCTCCACTTGCTGCAGAAGCTGGCAATAGGCATCGGCTTCGTGGTCGCCGCGGTCGTGCTTCTTCCGGCCGCGCCCATGTCTCCCGAGAGCCAGTATCGAGAGGGAGACGTCTCCGAGAAGCCGGTCGTTGCACCCTTCGAGTTCAACATACTCAAGAGCGACGAGCAGTACGGCGAGGAGAGAACGAACGCGGCAGACGCCGTCCTGCCGGTTTTCACCGTGGACGGGCAACAGACGAGCCGGTGCATGGCGAAACTGGCCGCGCTGAGGCAGGCAGTGGAAGAAAACCAGGGGGACCCGGCCAAACCTCTTGATCTCTCCAGGCTCGGCGACGTGCGGCTCTCGCCGGAGACACAGTCTGCCCTTTCGCAGAAAGACGTGGGGCTGGAGATCGTCACGAGCGTGGAACGGTTTGCGGCCCGAACCCTGGGAGTCGGCGTCGTCCGGACGAAGCGGGCAGTCGAGTTGAGCTCTCACGAGATTGTGAGGGTGAGAAGTGCCAGAAACGACTTCGAGACACCCGTTGCAGCGCTTCTGGACAAGGGTGCCGTGATTGAAAGAGCGACCGCAGAGGCAGGGACTCTCTTCCGCGGGAATCCTCAGGCCGCGTCTGCGTTCGTCGATATCACGCAGCAGATTGTGGAAGCAAATGCGAGCTACGATGAGTCAGCGACTGAGCTGGAGAGAGCCAAGGCCAGGTCTTCGATACCTAGATTCGAGGGAGTCGTCCTGCAGGGAGAAAGAATCATAGGAAGCCACGAACGCATCACGCCTGAGCATCTCAAGAAGCTGAGGTCTCTTGAGTTCTACAAGCGGGGTCTCGGTGAGAAGGTCGCCAATTTTAGCAACTCTCTGCCTTACGCGGGGAGGGCCGCCCTCGCGTGCCTCTTCGTTTTCATGTTCGCGAGTTATCTGCGGATGAGGCGGCGTAAAGTATGGGCAGACAATCACTTACTTCTACTTGTGGCGGTCGTGTGCGTGCTCGTGCTCGGTCTCGGTTCCCTGGTGCTGAACACGCTTCGCCTCTCGGCCTACGTGGTTCCCATCGTGGTGGTGCCCTTCCTTCTGACCCTGCTGCTTGACGACGAGGTTGCGCTCATCGCGAGCGTCTTCCTGACCGCTCTGACCGGGACGCTCGCCGGACTCGACCTCATGTTCATCACCGTGTCGCTCGTGGCGGTCACAACTGCCGTCTACACGGTGGCCGGCGTCAGGCAGAGAAGGCAGTTCTACAGGGCCATGCTTTTCGTCTCACTCTCATACGTGGTTTCCATTTTCGTGGCGGGGCTGAGCTTCCACATGGATGGCGCCGCCGTGGTGAGAACTGCCGGGTTCGGCATCCTCAATTCGTTTCTGTGCACCGTCATGGCGATGGCCGGCCTGCCCGTCGTCGAGAGCTTGTTCGGGCTCACTACGAACATCACCCTCCTGGAGCTGAGCGATCTCAACAGGCCCATTCTCAGACGGATGATGATAGAGGCTCCGGGTACGTATCATCACAGCATGGTCGTGGGGAATCTTGCGGAGGCTGCTGCGGAGACAATCGGCGCGAATTCTCTTCTTGCGAGGGTGGCCTCGTACTACCACGACATCGGCAAGATAGGCAAGCCCGAGTATTTCATAGAGAACCAGAAGAACGCCCGGAGCAGGCACGACAGACTGACTCCCACGATGAGCTGTTTGATCCTGGAGTCGCACGTCAGGGAAGGCGTGCAGATAGCGGAAGAGGAGCGGCTTCCCAAGATCATAAGACAGCTCATAGAGGAGCATCACGGAACCACACTGATGGCCTTTTTCTATCAGAAGGCGCTCGAGCTCGACAGCGACGCCCCCGCGGACGAGTACAAGTATCCGGGGCCCAAACCCTCCTCAAAAGAAGCCGCCATCATCATGCTCGCGGAC
>JAZDPI010000181.1:0-4861 GCA_043797775.1 Candidatus Eiseniibacteriota bacterium | reverse complement strand
ATGATTGACGTAGTCGAGCCCTGGGAGGTTTACAGCTGCGGCAGGTACAGGAAGGACGCCTCACGCGCCATAGGGGCGATCGCCGGCGAGGGCAAGATCCCCATCGTCGTCGGCGGCTCAGGGCTTTACGTCAGAGCCGTCTCAGAGGGGCTCTTCGAAGGTCCAGAGAGGGATGAGCCTGTTCGCGAGAAGCTGAGGGACTTCGCCGCCAGGATGGGGCGCGAGGCGCTTCACGCGAGACTGATCGCGGCGGATCCCGACTGCGCCGGGCGAATCCATCCGAGAGACACCCAGAGGGTGATTCGAGCCCTGGAGGTCTTCGAGCTTACGGGGAGACCGATGTCGGAGCTCCAGAGGGCCCTGAGCCGGGGAAGCGCCTACGAACTGTGGATGGTGGCCCTCGTACGTGAAAGGGCGGCGCTGTACGAGATGATAAACCGAAGGCTTGACGTTATGCTTGAAAGAGGGTTCGTAGAAGAGGTGCGGAACCTCACTTCCAGGGGGTTCTCCGAGAAGTGGCCGTCGTTCAGGACGGTCGGCTACAGAGAGATCGCGGGCTACCTGGGAGGCCTGGTGTCGCTCGATGCGGCCCGCGAGAATGCGAAGACCCAGACCCGGCGTTTTGCCAAAAGGCAGATGACCTGGCTCGCGGGCTCCCCGGTCCAGGCCTGGATTGAGGTGCCGGAAGGTGAGGCCCCCGAGAACACCGCTGACAGGTTGACGGAGGTGTTCTATGCGGCCGGGGTAGTTTCAAAAACTACTTGACATGCCTTGCGCAATTCTTTACGTTCTTACTGGTTACAGCACACAGTGTTCTCTAGAGCGGGCATAACTCAGCGGTAGAGTATCAGCTTCCCAAGCTGAGAGTCGCGGGTTCAAATCCCGTTGCCCGCTCCATTTCTCCTTCAAGGAGTGCAGCGACGCGATACTTCACTTCGAAATGCTCCAGATAGAGAAAATGCTCCAGATAGAGAAGGTGAGACAAGGCAGCCCCGCGCAACGGTCGGGGGTAAGAGACGGAGACGCCCTCCTGTCGGTCAACTCCCACAGGGTGAGGGACGTCATAGACTTCCTCTTCTATGCCGACGGCGATTCGGTTGAAGGCAGAGTGAGAAGAGGGGGTGAGGCCTTCCCTGTTCGACTGAGGCGGAACGGGGAAGGAGCGTTTGGCCTGCGATTCGAATCGCTCAGACCGATGACCTGCTCCAACAGATGTCTGTTCTGTTTCATAGACCAGTTGCCCCCGGGACTCAGGGATTCCCTCTACGTGAAGGACGAAGACTACCGCCTGTCTTTTCTCCACGGCAATTTCATCACAATGAGCAACCTGGGAAAGGCGGATCTGGCCAGGATAGCGAGCCAGAGGCTGAGTCCTCTCTACGTCTCGGTTCACACTACGGACACGGGCCTCCGCTCGAGACTCCTCGGCGTGAAGCGAGGCGCCGAGATTGCCTCAAGACTGCGCTTTCTCAAGGAAAACAATATTGTGATACACGCTCAAGTAGTGCTGTGCCCGGGCATGAACGACGGAAATGTGCTCGATCGGACGATAGAAGATCTCTCGCTTCTTTTCCCCTCCGTGAGGAGCGTTGCGGTCGTGCCCGTCGGGCTCACGAGGCACCGCGCGGGGCTTGCCGAGCTGAGACCGGTGGGTCGCGATGACGCCGCGCGCGTTGTGGAGAGTGTGAGGGGCTGGCAGAAGAGATTCCTGAGCGGGCTCGGGACGAGACTGGTGTTTGCGGCCGACGAGTTCTATGTCCTCGTCGGTTCCACGGTTCCACGCGAGGAGGAATACGAAGGGTATCCTCAGATCGAGAACGGCGTCGGGTTGACCCGTGACTTCCTCGGCCGTGCTCCGGCGCTGCGGGCGGAGCTGAGGAATCTGGCGGGCAACGGCCGCGTTGCCGTTCTGACGGGCCGCCTGGCGGAACCGGTGTGCGCGGCCGGGCTTGGCGGCGGTTCGGTGCGGGTCGTGGGCGTGGAGAACGCGTTTTTCGGAAAAACGGTCACGGTGTCGGGCCTTCTGGCGGGACGCGATCTGCTGACGGTCATGCGACGCCAACTTGAGGACGGAGAGACGGCCGTCGTATCCGCGGAGTGTCTCAACGAGGACGGACTTCTTCTTGACGGGATGACGCCGCTTGAGCTGGAGCAGCTCTCGGGGCACAGGCTGGTGGTCAAGGGCAGCGGACATGAAGAAACCGATTGTAGCCATAGTCGGGCGGCCCAACGTAGGCAAGTCGACGCTTTTCAATAGGCTTCTCGGCAGGAAGCTCGCCGTCGTTCACGGCGAGCCTGGAGTCACGCGGGACAGAAACATCGCTCCCGTTTCGTGGGGACGACACTCGTTTCTTCTCGTGGACACGGGCGGATACGTGCCCTCTGCGGAGGTCGGGATGGAGGCCCTGGTCAGAGAGCAAGTCTCGGTCGCGATAGGGAGCGCTTCCGTGGTCGTCTTTCTGGTGGACGGCGAAACCGGCGTCACGTCGCTGGACGCGGAGATAGCGGGGCTTTTGCGAGAGAAGAGCGACCGCGTGATCCTCGTCGTGAACAAGATCGACGGACCCGAGCGAGAGGCACTGCTTCACGAATTTCACAGCCTGGGTATGGGAGAGCCCCAATCGATCTCGGCACTTCACGGCCTGGGAGCCGGCGAGTTGCTGGAACGTCTCGTGGAGCGTCTGGGACACGCCCCGAGCGCGAACGAGGACGTGGGCGCCGTGCGCATAGCGGTCGTAGGTCGGCCCAACGTGGGGAAGTCCTCCCTTGTCAATCGGCTCCTGAGCGAGAAGAGGATGGTGGTGGACGAGGCCCCGGGGACGACGAGGGACGCCGTGGACTCTTTCTTCAAGTACAAGGGGCACCAGTTCATCCTCGTCGACACCGCCGGGCTGAGGCGAAAGAGAAGCGTTTCGTCGGCGGTGGAGCTCTACAGTATCGTGAGAGCCGTCAAGAGCGTGGAGCGCGCGAACGTGGCGTTCGTCCTTTTTGACGCGTCGGCTCCTCTCGCGTCGCAGGACACCAGGATCGCCGCACTCGTTCACAGATCAGGCAAACCCTCGGTGATCATACTCAACAAGTGGGATCTGGTTGAGAAGAGTTCGAAGACGGCGGTGGACGTGGAGAAGCGGATCAGGTCCAGATTGACGTTTCTCGACTACGCTCCGTTCGTGTTCGTGTCTGCTCTCACGGGGTTGAGGGTGTTTCGATTGCCCGAGATGGTTCTGAAGATGCTGGAGCAGAGCAGAAGGGAGCTGACCGACGAAGAAGTGACCCGCGCTCTGAGAGAGGCCACGGCGAGACGAAGGCCTCCGGTCGCGGGATCCGGACGGACTCCTGTAATAAAGAAGGCCTTTCAGTCCTCGTGCGATCCACCCGTGTTCACCGTGGTCACGAGCGAAGGCAAGGCCTTCAGGAAAGCGTACATACTATACCTGGCGCACAGTCTCAGAGACACGTTTGGTTTCGACGGAGTTCCCATCAGGTTGAGATTCCAGTCTGCCGGCAAGAGGCGGAGGGAAGGAGCACGCTGAGGTCGGTATGGAGAGAATAGTAGTCGCCGTTGTCGCCGGTTACCTGTTGGGCTCGATTCCCTTCAGCTACGTCACGGGAAGGCTCGCGAGAGGCATAGACCTCAGGCGCCACGGGAGTGGGAATCTCGGCGCGGCGAACACCTTTCGGACGCTCGGGGCGTTTCCGGGCGTCGCAGTGCTGCTGCTGGACGCAAGCAAGGGAGCGGCCGGTGTGCTTGTTGCGGGCCTCCTTTGGCGGGCGGACGTGGGAGTGAGTCAGAGGGACCTCATGCTCCTGGGAGGCGTCTCTTCCATCTGCGGCCACATATGGACGGTCTTCGCGGGGTTCAAGGGTGGGAAGGGAGTGGCTTCGGCGGCGGGAGTGTTTGCGGCACTCGCTCCGCCGGCCTTCGCTGCGTGCGTGGCAGTCTGGGTGTCGGTGGTGGCGATGTTCAGGTACATTTCGCTGGGTTCGGTTGCGGCTGCGGTGTGTCTTCCGCCGGCGGTATACGCGACGCTCTCTCCCGGAAACGCGGATTGGAGGAAGGCGTTTGCAGTTTCGTTGGTCGTGGCGGCGCTTGTTGTCCTGAGGCACCGGGGCAATCTCAAGCGCATTCGTGATGGCACTGAAGCAAGGTTCAGCATTCGCGGGGGTGCGAAGTGAAGAGATTCGCGATCCTTGGTGGAGGCGGATGGGGTACGGCACTTTCGACGGTCCTGGCGTCGAAGGGAATGACGGTCAGGGTCTGGGAGTACGACAGTGAGCAGTGTGAACGGGTGAGGGAGGGGGGCGTCAACGAGAGGTTCCTTCCGGGCGTGACGATTCCGCCCGCGGTCGAGTTCACGCCCGCACTGAACGAGGCCGTGAGTGAGGCAGAGGCCGTGGTCTTCGCAGTGCCTTCTCACACGCTGAGAGAGGTGGCGAAGAAGCTTGCGGCCGAGTCTCTCTCGTGTTCGCTCGTGGTGAGCGGGACGAAGGGGATTGAGGATGGTTCTCTGATGCGGATGTCCGAGGTCCTGGGCGACGAGCTGCCTGCGGATCTGGTGAACTCTATCGTCGTTCTGGCGGGTCCGAGTCACGCCGAGGACGTGGGTCGATGTTTCCCCACGGCCGTGGTCGCGGCGTCGGCGAACGTCGCTTTGGCGAAACAGGTCCAGCAGTTGTTCTCCACGAGCACGTTCAGGATTTACACGAACGAGGACGTGACGGGGGTCGAGCTGGGTGTCTCCGTCAAGAACGTGATCGCCATAGCCGCGGGGATATGTGACGGGATAGGCTACGGCGACAATACCAAGGCCGCGCTCGTCACGCGCGGGCTTGCCGAAATCACACGATTGGGTCTTGCGGT
>JAZDPI010000172.1:0-2400 GCA_043797775.1 Candidatus Eiseniibacteriota bacterium | reverse complement strand
TGCTCAAGGAAGACAAACTGACGAAATTCGACTACCTCGGCATACTGACCATGGTGGTGGCCGGCCTGCTTGTAACCACGAAGACCACGGAAAGCCTGCTCGCCCTGAGGCTCGCTACGGCGGGGGACCTTTTGGTCCTGCTGGCGACGGTCGCCTGGGCCACCACTGCGATTGTGATGAGGAAGTACCTTACGGACGTGAACGCCGGCGTCGTGGTTTTCTATAGATTCGCGTTTGGTGCGGCGGGTCTCGCCGCGTTCATCGCTGTGAGCTCGCGCGCGTTTGTGCTGAACGGCTATCAGGTACTGACGGGAGTCGCGGTCGGAGTAGGCAGTGTTCTGTATTACGAGGGCTTGAAGCGTATCAAAGCCGCGCAGGTCTCCGCGCTCGAGCTCTCGACGCCGTTTTTTGCCTCGCTCCTTGCGTTCTTGACGTTGGGCGAGACGATAACCGTGATGCAGGCCGTGGGAATAGGGCTCCTCTTCGTCGGAGTGCACTGCCTTTCAAGGAAGGAGGAGGCCTATTTCTAGCGCGACGAAGGGTACTTCGAAGGCTCTCCTCATCCCGCGAGGTCGCACCTGCAGTTGAAGGAGATGGCGGCAGGCGTTCCGGTCGTCCAGCCGGAGGAGGGAGCGGTTTACGAGGTCCCGCGTGGAAGTGCCGGGTAGGCCATGCAACGAAGAAGTGTGGGGATTTAAATGTGCCATTTTTATCTTGCGGGCGCTCCGGCACTACTGTAAGATTCCTAGTTCGCCAATAGACGTCGTTTTCAAGAGTGGACGCGGGTTCCTGGG
Organism: Candidatus Eiseniibacteriota bacterium; assembly: GCA_043797775.1. Lineage (GTDB taxonomy): Bacteria > Eisenbacteria > RBG-16-71-46 > JAFGJU01 > JAFGJU01 > JAZDPI01. The sequence continues at coordinate 1,606 of JAZDPI010000172.1, read as the reverse complement.
TCTCATCGGCCGAAGCCAAAGGAGGTAACAGATGGCTACTCTGCAGGAAAGACTTGCTCAGCAGATTCCCAAGATACGGGAAGAGATCCGCGGTCTCGTGAAAGAGCACGGGAGCAAGGTGATCTCGGAGGTGACAGTCGAGCAGGCCTACGGCGGCATGCGAGGCGTCAAGGGGCTCATTTGCGATACTTCCGTCGTAGAGCTTGACAAGGGCCTCATCATCCGCGGCATGCCTATTGAACAGCTCACGGACAGGAAGCCGGAGGAGATTTTCTACCTTCTGCTCACCGGCGAGCTGCCCGACAAGGCGGCCCTCAAGGCTCTTCAGGACGACTTTGCGAAACGCTCCGGTGTGCCTTCCTACGTGTGGGACGTGCTCAAGGCCATGCCGGCTGACTCTCATCCGATGGTGATGTTCGACACGGGCATCCTCGTCATGGAGAAGGAGTCGGCCTTCAGGAAGCGCTACGACGAGGGAATGAAGAAGGACGAGTACTGGCAGCCCATGCTGGAAGATTCGCTCACCCTTCTGGCCAGACTGCCCGAGCTCGCCGCTGGCGTGTACCGCATGCGGTACAACAAGGGTCCTCGGATCGCAGCGAAGCCCGAGCTCGGAATGGGGCCCGACTACGTGCACATGCTGGGGCTTCCCGACCCGACGGGCGAATTTGCGAACCTGATGGATCTCTATCTGGTTCTCCACAGCGACCACGAGGGCGGGAACGTGAGCGCCTTCTCAGGTCACACAGTCGCCTCCGCGCTGTCTGACATTTACTATGCGCTTTCCGCCGGCCTGAACGGTCTCGCCGGGCCGCTTCACGGCCTCGCGAACCAGGAATGTCTCAAGTTCGTGATTGAGCTCAAGGAGGAGTTCAAGGGCGTTCCGACCGACGAGCAGTTGAAGAAGTACTCTTGGGATAGGCTCAACTCAGGGAAGGTGATCCCGGGTTACGGTCACGCGGTCCTGAGAGTTACCGATCCGCGCTTCACGGCGTTCCACGCGTTCGGAACTCGCGTGTTTCCGGACGATCCTGTGTTCAAGATCGTGGACAGAATCTTCGCCATCGTGCCCGGCGTGCTCCAGGAGCAGGGTAAGGCGAAAGATCCGTGGCCGAACGTGGACGCCATTTCCGGCGCGCTTCTTTACTACTTTGGTCTCACGGAATTCGACTACTACACGGTGCTGTTCAGCGTGTCTCGTGCGATGGGCATTTGCGCTCAGGCAATCCTGAACAGAGCCATCGGTTCCGCCATCGTGCGTCCGAAGTCGGTATCGACCGAGTGGATCAAGAAGACAGTGACGAAGTAGCGTTTGGTTCTGGATTCGTGAATGCCGGGTGGCCCCGCAGAAAGGGTCGCCCGGCATTCTCTTTTGTCAGGCCCGTGTCCTGTTGCAAGGAGTCCGGCCCGGCGGGATGCGCCGTCGAGGCAAGGTGCGGGGCGCTGTCAAGCCAAAGGGAAAATGTCAGGTTAATACCAAGGGGATTATGTCACCCTCCCCGTCCCTGGGGGATGTGTAGATGGCCGCGACCGGCGGGACATATTCTCCCTTTGTGACGGATAGCCGTCGATGCCACCTTGAAGGGGTTGATTCCTCGAGAATGGC
>JAZDPI010000140.1:0-4550 GCA_043797775.1 Candidatus Eiseniibacteriota bacterium | reverse complement strand
CGTCTTCGTCCTGGGCTCCGGCTTCCCACCCCGCAGGGTGGCCGTAGAAACGCGTCGCCGGGCCTGTGTCTGCGACCGACCTTCCACACCCACTTGAGCGGCAACCCCTCTCGGCGCAACCCCGGTCGCCTGCGCGCCGACTTCGAGTTGAATCGCGGCACCCGGTTGCCTGACGTCTCCCACCGGCTTCGTTCCCCGCCGTTGCACAGTCCCCCCTGCCGTCATCCCGACCAGAGGCGCGATCATGGAGATCACAGGGCCAGCAGCTCCCGCTTCCGATGGCACCGCAAGCTCATACCACACCCACTTCCCTCTTCTCACGTCACTCAATAGACCCGCGTCTCTGAGAATTCTGAGATGCCTGGAAACCTTGGGCTGAGACACACCCACGAGCGAGGTTAGCTCCGTCACATTGCGCGGCTTCTCCACGACGAGCCGCATTATCTCAAGCCTCGTCACGTCAGAAAGGGCACTGAAAACCCGCACGGTATCTCTCGTCGAGACTCTCGTCGAGACTTTCAACACGCCCTCCTTCAGCGCGAACGTCGAAGATCCCGAGAAGTATCAATACTCACATACGCATATAGGGCATATGAGTAACCCCTTGACGAGTAACGCAATGGCAAGCTATCATAGCCCCGCTTTGCTGTAAAGACGTTTGTTTGTTGCAAGTACCCCCCGGGACATGTCGGGTTCGGGTCCCCTGGACGGGCCGAACTGCCGGGCCAGGCGTGTCGTGGCCTCCCCTGCCGGGCAGAGGACGCTGCGTCAACCGCGAGGCGAGCAAACCATGGAAGAAGGAAGAAGCACACCCAGAAATATCCTCGGCCTTCTCCCCGAGGAAATCGCCGACCTCATCCAACCCCTCGGGGCAAGGAAGTACACGGCTTCTCAGGTCTTCGGCTGGGTCTACGCGAAGGGGGTTCGCGACTTCGACTCGATGCACAACCTCCCAAAGGCCCTCCGAAAGTCCCTGGCAGAGAAGTTCGCGATTGAGATCCCGTGCCCTCTGAAGACGGTGCACTCCCTGGAAGCCAGAGTGTCCAGGCACGTCCTCGGTCTCTCTGATGAGATGAGGATCGAGTGCGTCCTCATCGGTATGCGCAACAAGGACACGTTCTGCGTTTCGACCCAGGTCGGGTGCCGCTACCGCTGTGCCTTCTGCGCAACGGGGCGAATGGGCCTCAAGCGCAACCTGACCGCCGCTGAGATCCTGGGCCAGATCCTCTATCTCAAGGCACTCTCGCTGTCGCCGGGGGTGGAGACCGGAGGAGAAACGCTCGAGGGGAGCACGGCGTCGAAGCCGGGGAGCCCAGAGGCGAGCGAGACGCCTCGAGAGGACGCCCTCGAAGAAGACGCTCTCGGGGAAGAGTTTCCCGGGGAAGAGGCCCCGGGCGAGGAGGCCCCCTGGGAAGAGGCGCCAGGGGAAGAGGATTCAGGTGCGACCCCAGAAAAAGGCGAGAAAGGTTTCAACGTCGTCTTCATGGGTATGGGGGAACCCCTCGACAACTACGCCAACACTGTGAAGTCCATAAGAATAATGCAGCGTCCCGAGGGCCTCGCCGTTGGCGGGAAACGAATCACGGTTTCGACCTGCGGCATCCCCGAGAAAATCAAGATGCTCGCAAAGGAGAACCTCGGCGTCGGCCTTGCCCTTTCTCTCAACGCCACGACCGACGAGCAGCGAGCGAAGCTCATGCCCATCGCCCGGAAGCTCCGGCTCAAGGAACTGCTGGATGCGCTCCAGTTCTTCGCCGAGAAATCGGGAAGAAGAGTCACGCTGGAATACGTCCTCATAGCCGGAGTAAACGACAGCCCTGCCAATGCGAGAAGGCTCGCGGCCATCGCTTCAACCGTGCCCTGCAAGATCAACCTGATAGAGCTCAACGTCTGGCCGGGGACCGGCACTGCCCGCGGCCGGGCGGGGAAAGAGGCCGGTGGCGCAAGGGGCGCCAGCACACCGGGCGCCGTCGCAAGGGGCACCCGGGCTGGGAAGCCCGAGGGTGGCGCAAGGGGCGCGGCAATAAGGGCCACGGGCGCAAGGAAAGTGGGCGCCCCTCCAAGACTGGAGAAGCCGTCTAAAGAATCGGTCCAGCGCTTCATGGAGATTCTCTATCCCAGGGCCCCAGCCGTAATGCTGAGAAAGAGCAAGGGGGAGGACATACTGGCCGCCTGCGGGCAACTGGGCGCCGAGTCAGCGAGACGACCGAGCCGGCCTCGCCAGCGGAGAAAGCGATGAACTCATATTCCGGGATGATGCTCACCTGCATAACGGTCGTCTGGCTCTCGAGGGCGACGCTTCTCTTGCGCGCGAGCCTCGGCGCCGGAGATCCCCCCTTCTACAAACCTACTTGAATCGCCTGCACTTCTGCGCTATACTTCTGGGAAGAGAGCCGGGGCGGAAGTGTCCCTCTTGGGCAGAAGTGTCCGCTGGGGGCGAAAGAGTTTCTTAGGGTGATGGCCCCTTATCATTCGCCGACGAGACGTGAGGACTACCATATTCGGGCGCCCCTTGGGATTCCGTGCGAGACTAACCTTACTTTTTCTTCTTGCATCGTTGTTGCCTTTTCTGGGGCTTACTATCTTTGCTTCCAGAAGGCTTGGTCAGAGCATAGACGTTTGGCAGAGCCCCGGCACGAAGAGGGCCCTGGAGAGCTCTCTCGTGCTGGCGAGGAAGTCACTGAGCAAGTATGAGGCGGACCTTCGCGCTCTCACGCCGCGAGTGGCGGACGCGACAGGCCTTGCGCAGGCTGTGCGCACTCGCAGGTGGGAGGACACGCAGCCTCTGCTCCTCGCTCAGCTCCGCGCGTTCTCTCTCGACTTCCTTCAGCTCTACGAACAGGAAAACGGCTCGTGGGGTCTTTGCGCCGAGGTTGCGGCGGAAGCTGTTCTTGCGCCCGGCGCCCTCGCGAACGAGCTTTTGGCTCGCGCGCTCGAGAGCGGAGACGCCCTCCGTAGTGAGGCCGGCTACGTCGCGTTCCCCGTGCTCATCGGAGGAAGCGGAGAACGCAACAGTCCTGGCTCTGGAAGCGCCGAAGCCGAAGCACGCGCCGGGACGCCGAAGCAGGGCGAGAGCGGCACCATCCTCGTCGCCGGCTACTGGCTGGGGCGTGATTTCTTCGCAAGTTTGACGGAGGTACGAGAAGGGATCCTTCACCACGGACGGCTCGAAGTCTACAAACGTGTGGCCAAGCAGTCCGTGTACGTCACTGCGGCGCTTCTCTTCGCTGTCGCGACGATCGTTTCTCTTGCCGCCGCCTCCTTCGCGGCTCGCAAGGTGAGCAAGCCGATACTCGGCCTCACTCGCGGGATGAGGAGAGTCGCAGAAGGCAATCTGGACGAGAAGGTGTCCGTCAAGGCCGGAGGAGAGATAAAGTATCTCGTGGAATCGTTCAACCACATGATTGACGACCTCAGGTTTCACAAGGAACAGCTCGCGAGAGCCGAGAGGATAGCGGTCTGGCAGGAGGTCGCCCGCTACGCCGCTCACGAAATAAGAAACCCCCTCACCCCGATCAAAGTGTCCCTACACAGGCTCCGCCCGGTGATCGACAGGTTGGACGAACAGGAGAAGGAGAAATATTCAGGCAGCCTCGAGTCCATCCTTTCGGAGGTCAGCTCCTTGGAAAGACTTGCAACGGCGTTTTCGGAATTCGCGAAGCTGCCCGAACCCGCCCTCGCCGCGGCCCAGGTCAACGAAATCGTGACGGAGTTGGCCGAGCTCTACCGCAATCCCAAGATACGTTTCGAGCTCGCGCTGGAGAGCTCACTGCCGGAGATCCGGGCAGACGCGCAGCAGCTCCGGATGGCGTTCGGAAACGTCATCAAGAACGCAGTCGAGGCAATGCCCGAAGGTGGGACGCTTCAAATTTCCTCGGGCCTGCGAGGGCCGGCTACTGACGCGCCCGAATTGGTCGAAATCACATTCAAGGACACGGGCGGCGGGATCCCCGAGGAAGCGCTCGGCAGGGTCACGGCGCCTTACTTCACCACAAAGAGGGGCGGCACGGGTCTCGGGCTTGCCGTGGTGAGCAAAATCGTCTCCCAGCACGGTGGAAGAGTCGCAATAGAGAGTGCTCTGGGCGAGGGAACCACCGTGAGAGTCTTCTTGCCGGTTCAGAGGAGTGCATAGACGAAGATGCAGGCTCAGCCGATTCACGCATCATTGCTTCTGATTCTGAGTCTTGCTCTCGGTTTCGCCGCGGCGCCGGCCTCGGTGCATTCGGCCGCTCTGGCCGAGGAGCGCGAGGAACTGCCGGCGGTCCAGGACCAGGTCCAGAACCAGGCCGAAGAGTCGTCTGTGGGGGAGGAGCCGACCGAGGGAGCGTCCCATGCCGCGCAACTGCCGTCGCGCCCAGCAGAGGCCGAGCTGGAGTTCGAGGTCATACTCGGAGAGATAGAGAAGGTTCTGCCCGAGTCCTGGGCGATCACCGCGATCGAACGAAGGCAGGTTCCCAGGAAGTGGACGGGCACTGCGGAGGCCATTCTGATAAAGCTGGAGAACCCGTCCATCGTTATCCATCACCCAGAGGAGTTCGACTACCATCCCT